>NZ_JBHSQO010000005.1:0-220964 GCF_042658445.1 Saccharothrix lopnurensis
GCACGGCGGGGTAAAGCGTCCCGCCGAGCCTGCCGGCTGCGACCAGCCTATGGCACTCGAACCCATGTCAAATCGGGCCTCGTCGGCCGGTGGCCGTCACCACGTGGTCCCGTGTGTTCCTCGCGAGTCGTACGTTCAGGTCGGGCGTGTCGTACGTTCGGGTCGGGCGAGTCGTACGTTCAGGACTGGTGAGTTGCACGTTCGGGACCGGCTGGTTGTGTGTTCGGGTCGCGAGTCGAACGTTCGTGACCACCGTGTCGAACGTTCGGGACGGGTGAGTTCCGCGTTCGTGGCCCGGTTCAGAACAGGTCGTCGTCTTCCAGGTGTTGGCGGAGGGTGTTGAGGCACCTGCCCCTGGTCGGGCCGATGGAGCCCCTGGTCATGGAGAGGGCTTCGGCTACCGCTCGGTACTCCGCGCGGCCCGCCAGCACGGTGAGGCGGAGGAGTTCCTGGCACTTGCGCGTCATCCTGCCGAACGCTTGCCAGAGGCGGCGGTCGCGGTCGTCGCGGAGGGCTTCCGCTTCCGGTAGCCAGCGGTCGTCCGGCATGTCCAGGGCCGAGTCGGTGGAGAGGGCCGCTCGGCCGTTCTGGTCGCGCCACGCCCGTTGCGCCTCGCGGCGGGTCGCGACGATCAGCCAGCCCGCCACGGCCCGTGGTTCGTGGAGGCGGTCCAGGTGGCGGAGGAGGCTGAGCCAGACCGTCTGCACGACGTCCTCGGCGGTCGAGCGGTCCAGGCCGTTGCCCCTGGCCACGTGCCAGACCAGCGGGGTCAGCTCGGTGACCAGGGCGTTCAGGGCTTCGTGGTCGCCGGCCTGGGCCGCGGTGACGAGGGTGGCTTGGCGGTCGTGGGGGGACGGGGCCTGCGCCATGATCGCCGCTGCTCCCAGCTCGTCGGGGTCGGGGTCGTCCGGGATCGCTTCGGACAGCTCTGCCCGGAGGTGGTCCAACCGGGGGTCCAGCTCGTCCGTCATCTCGTTCCCCTCCCGCGTCCCCGGGCCCGGCGTTCCTGGTTGCCGACCCGGTCGCTGACCCGCGACCTCGCCTCGGACACGTACCTGCGCACCGACTCGCGCCGGCAGCCCAGCACCTCGGCGATCTCGTCGTCGTCGAAATCCCAGAACCGCAGCACCAGGGCGGTGCGCTGGTGGTCCGGCAGGCGCGCCACGGCCGCCAGGGTGCTGGTCAGCTCGTGCCACGCCTCGGGGTCCCGGTGCCGCTGCACCAGGACCCGGTGGGCGCCGCGGACCTCGTCGGTCAGCTCGCTCGGCCTCTCCCACCTGCGCGCCTGGTCGACGAGCAGGTTGCGGATCACCTTCACCAGCCAAGCACGCCTCGACGTGGCCGCGATCGCCGGCCAGTGCCGCCACGCGCTGACGAACGCCTCCTGCACCGCGGACTCGTGGTCCAGGTGCGGCGACACGACCGCCGCGAACCTGAACAGGCGCGTGCGCTCGCGGTGGTAGAAGTCGGTGAAGGTGGCTGCGTGGTCGTCGGGGTCTTCCGCCGTCACGAACCCTCCTCCCTCGTGGTCTGCGCCCGGTAACGGGTAGACGGGCGGGACCCGGGGTTGTGGAGGAAATCCGGTCAGACCCTCCTCTTGGCCGCGGCGCGCGGCAACCTGGCCCGGGGAGACCACCTGTTCGGGTGAGCGGGTGGGTGGTCCGCGGCTCGGGCGGCGTTGTCCGGCAGGTCCTCGATCAGGGCGTCGTGCGGCGGGCGGATCGCGTGTTGCCAGGTCAGGGGCCCAGCGCTGGGGGCGGTCGACGAGTTCGGCGGGGTCGGGGACCTGGTGGGTGTGGACGTCCCTGGTCACGTTCCGCCCCTCCGTACGGGACCGTACGGTAGCGTGCGGAAGGGTGAAGCGGAGGACGCCGGACGACTGGACCGGGGTGGCGCTGCGGGCGTTGGCCGAGGGTGGGGTCGCCGCGGTCGCGGTGGAGCCGCTGGCGGCGCGGCTGGGTGCGACCAAGGGCAGCGCCTACTGGCACTTCCCGAACCGGGAAGCCCTGCTCAGGGCCACCGTGGAGCGCTGGGAGCGGGAGCACACCGAGGCGGTCATCGAGCTGGTGGAGTCGGTGGAGGGGCCCGCGGCGCGGCTGCGGCTGCTGTTCGGCACCGTGCTGGAGGCGGTGGACCACAGTTCGGTCGAGTTGGCGGTGCTCGCGGCCAAGGATCACCCGGTCGTGGCTCCCGTGCTGGCCCGGGTCACCGCCCGGCGGATCGACTACCTGGGGGCGGTGTTCCGGGACCTGGGCTTCACCGGCGACGCGGCGCGCCACCGGGCCGTCCTCGCCTACTCGGTCTACCTGGGCCAGGCGCAGCTGCTGGCGGCCGCGCCGGACGTGGTGGCGGCGCGGCGGGCGCTGCTGGAGGAGACCCTGGCCCTGGTGACGAGCCGTGGGTGAGGCGTTCCGGTTCTCGGTGCGGGTCAAGCCGGGGGCTGGGCGGGAGGTCGTCGGCGGGCGGTGGGGTGAGGGGGCGCTGATCGTGGCGGTCGCCGCGCCGGCCGTGGAGGGCAGGGCGAACGAGGCCGTGCGCAAGGCGCTGGCCAGGGCTTTCGGTGTGCGGGCGCGGGACGTGGCGGTGGTGGCCGGCGAGCGCGGCCGGGACAAGGTCGTGCAGGTCGACCCCGCCCCGGCCGCCGCTCCGGAGGTGCTGGAGCGGTTGCTAGGCGGCTAGCGTCCAGACCGCGTGCGCGATCGCGTCGGCGTTGCGGTCGAGCGCGGTCGCGTTGATGTTGGCCGTGGTGTCGCAGGAGCGGTGGTAGCAGCGGTCGAACGCCTGGCCGGCGGTGCCGCCCCACTTCTGGGCCTGCGCGGAGGTCTTGATGCCCTCGGCGCCGGTGAACGTGCCACCGACCGGGATGCTCGCGCGGGCGAACGCCGCGTGGTCCGACCTGCCGCCCACGCTGGTCAGTTCGGTCGGCACGCCGATACCGCTGAAGTAGCCCTGGATGACCTGCTGGAGCTCCGTCGAGCCCGTCGGCTGGCCGGAGGCGCTGTAGACGAAGTAGCCGGGGTTCGGCGAGCCCGTCATGTCGAAGTTCAGGTACGCCCGGATGCGCGACCGGTCCGTTGTGGACAGCGAGTTGACGTAGTAGGTCGAGCCCACCAGGCCCAGCTCCTCGGCGCCCCACCAGGCGAAGCGCAAGCCCTTGCTCGGCCGGAAGCCCGTGGACCGGACGGCGAGGGCCACCTCCAGCAGGCTCACGGAGCCGGTGCCGTTGTCGTTGATGCCGGGGCCCGCGGTGACGCTGTCGAGGTGCCCGCCGAGCATGATGACGTTGTTCGCGTCGCCGGTGGTCCAGTCGGCGATCAGGTTGTAGCCGACGACGCCGTTGCGGGTGAACGACTGCACCCGCGTGGTGTAGCCGGCGGCGTCCAACTTGGACTTGATCCAGTTGACCGAGGCCAGGTAGCCGGGCCTGCCGTGCGCCCGGTTGCCGCCGTTGGCGGTGGCGATGGACTGGAGCTGGTTGAGGTCGGCCTGGAGGGTGGCGACCGAGATGTCGGGGCCGGCCGGGGCGGCGGTGGCCGAGCCCGAACCGAGCAGCGCGCCGGCGGTGACCAGCACGACGGAGATCGTTCGCAGTTTCACGGTTTCTCCCGCAGGGAAGTGGAGGTTCTCCCACCGTGCCCTGGTCGGCGCGCCGCCGGTAGCGTCGTTCGGCTGGTGCCTGATTAGTCCAGATCGGCGACAACGGGGAGAATGACCGCGACGCGTGACGACAGGAGGTCGAGTGGGTGGTGTGACGGGCTTCCTCGGTGTCGCCGCCGGGGTGCTCCTGCTCTCGGTCGTCGCGGTGCGGCTGTCGATCCGGCTCGGCCTGCCGTCGCTCCTGCTCTACCTCGGCATCGGCGTGCTGCTGGGCGAGGCGGTGCTGGGCATCCAGTTCGAGGACGCGGACCTCACCCGGTCGCTGGGCACGGTCGCGCTCGTGCTGATCCTCACCGAGGGCGGTCTGACCACGCGGTGGCGCGACGTGCGGCCCGCGCTGGGGCTGGGCGTGGCACTGTCCACAGTGTCCGTCGGGGTCAGCATCGCGGTCACCGCGTTCGGGCTGCACCTGCTGCTGGACATGGACTGGCGCACGGCGCTGCTGTGGGGCGCGGTGCTGTCGTCCACGGACGCGGCGGCGGTGTTCAGCGTGCTGCGCGGGGTGGGCGTGGGCAAGCGGCTGATCGGACCGCTGGAGCTGGAGTCCGGCATCAACGACGCGCCGGTGTACATCGCCGTCGTGCTGCTGGCGGCGCCGGACCCGATCACCTGGACCGCGCCGCTGCTGATGGGCTACGAGCTGGTCGCGGGCACGCTGATCGGGCTCGCGCTGGGGTGGCTGGGAGGCGTGGGGCTGCGCCGGGCGGCGCTGCCCGCGACCGGCCTGTACCCGCTGGCCACGGTGGCGGTGTGCGTGCTGGCTTACACGGCGGGGGACCTGGCGCACGCGTCCGGGTTCCTCGCGGTCTACATCTCGGCGCTGGTGCTGGGCAACGCGCGGCTGCCGCACCGGTCGGACACGCTGTCGTTCGCCGAGGGGCTGGGGTGGCTGTCCCAGATCGGGCTGTTCGTGCTGCTCGGGCTGTACGCCTCGCCCGGTCGGCTGCTCGACGCGGTGGTGCCGGCGCTGGTGGCGGGCGGGGTGCTGGTGCTGGTGGCGCGACCGCTGTCGGTGCTGTGCGCGGCGCTGCCGTTCCGGGTGCCGTGGCGGGAGCAGGTGTTCATCTCGTGGTCGGGGCTGCGGGGCGCGGTGCCGATCGTGTTCGCGCTGATCCCGTTGATCCAGGGGGTGCCGGGGGCGCAGCGGCTGGTGGACGCCGTGTTCGTGCTGGTCGTCGTGCTGACGGTGGTGCAGGGGACGACGCTGCCGTGGCTGGCGAAGTGGCTGAAGCTGGTCCGGTCGGGTGAGGCGCTGGAGGTGCAGGTCGACTCGTCGGCGCTGGACGAGCTGGGCGCGGAGCTGCTCCAGGTGCGCATCCAGCGGGGGTCCCAGCTGCACGGCGTGTACCTGTCCGAGCTGCGGTTGCCGCCGGGGTCCTCGGTGAGCCTGGTGGTGCGGGGCGACAAGGGGTTCACGCCCCAGCCGACCACGCGGTTGCAGGAGCACGACCAGCTGCTGGTGGTGTGCACGGACGTCGTGCGCACGGCCACGGAGCAGCGGATCCGGGCGGTGGACCGGGCCGGTCGCTTCGCCCGCTGGAAGGGCGACGCGGGCCTGCCCTGACCCCGCGAGTCGTACGTTCCCGCCCGTCGTGTCGTACGTCCAGGACCCCCGAATTCAGCGTTCGCGTCACCCTGCGGGGTGCCTGAACGTGTAACTCGGGGGTCCTGAACGTACGACTCGCGGGGTCTGGGCGTACGACTCGCGGTCTCAGGGGGTGGGATGGGTGGTGGGGTGGTGGGGGTGGGGTTAGGGTGGTGGGGAAGGTCATGAGTGCCAGTGACAAGCCCGGGCTTGCTGGCCGGCAACCCTCCAACCGCGGTGGGGTGCCCCCGGTGAGGACCTGGTCGTGCGCGTCGGGCGTGCGGCAAGCGCGGGCCTCCGGTGGAGTCCCGGACTCCCGGAGGGTCTCGTGGCCGTTGCGGTTTCCCCTGTCGTCGGTGCCGGTCTGCCCCGGACGGTGGGCGCCTCGCTGAGGGTGCCGGTGCTGACCGGCGAGCGGGTCGAGTACGCGAACCTGGACCACGCGGCCGGCGCGCCCTGCCTGGAGCAGGTGCGGGACGCCGTCGACGAGCTGCTGCCCTGGTGCGCGAGCGTGCACCGGGGCGCCGGGTTCGCCTCACAGGTGTCGACGCGGGTTTACGAGCAGGCGCGGGAGGCGGTGCGCCGGTTCCTGGGCGCGCGCGACAGCGACTCGGTCGTGTTCACCCGCAACACCACCGACGCGCTGAACCTGCTGGCCAGGGCCCTGCCGCGGCGGACGGCGGTGGTGCTGTTCGACACCGAGCACCACGCGGCGCTGCTGCCGTGGCGCGGGCCGCACGTGCGGCGGCTGCGGACGCCCGGCGACCCGGCCGCGGCGGTGCTGGAGCTGGACCGGGCGCTGCGCGAGGCGCCGGTCGGGCCGCGGCTGGTGGTGGTGACCGGCGCGTCGAACGTCACCGGCGAGGTGTGGCCGGTGGCCGAGGTGGTGCGGGTGGCGCGCCGCCGCGGTGCGCGCGTCGTCCTGGACGCCGCCCAGCTCGCGCCACACCGGCCCATCGACCTGCGGGCCCTGGACGTCGACTACGCCGTGGTGTCCGGGCACAAGCTGTACGCCCCGTTCGGCGCGGGCGCGCTGGTCGGCCGGTCGGACTGGCTCCGGGCCGCCGAGCCCTACCTGGTGGGCGGCGGGGCCACGGCCCGCGTCACCGACCGCGGCGGCCGGTTGGGCGTGTCCTGGTCGAACGGGCCCGAGCGGCACGAGGCGGGCACCCCCAACGTGGTGGGCGCGCACGCCCTGGCCACCGCCTGCGACGTGCTGGCGCGGCACTGGGCGCAGACGCTGGAGCACGAGCGGGTGCTGCTGGCGCGGCTGCGGGACGGCCTGCGGTCGGTGCCCGGCGTGGCGGAGCTGTCGCTGTTCGGGGCCGGGCACGACCGGGTGGGCGTGGTCGGCTTCACGGTGGGCGCGCAGGACGTCGGCTACCTGGCGGCGGCGCTGTCCGCCGAGCACGGCATCGGCGTGCGCGACGGCGCGTTCTGCGCCCACGTGGCCGTCCAGCGGCTGGCCGGCGGCCCCGCGCTGCGCGCCTCGATCGGGCTGGGCACCACCGAGGAGCACGTGGACCGGTTCGTCGAGGCGCTGCGCCGGCTCGTCACCGAGGGTTCGCGGTTCGAGTACGAACTGAGGGAGGGTCGGTGGGCGCCGGTCGACGACGTGCGCCCGCTCCCGCCGTTCCTGCGCTGACGGGGATGCTGGACAATGGCCGGGTGAGCACTGAGCCCAACACCGAGTCCGACGCCGCGGACCAACCGGAGGCGCCGCTGCCCCAGCGCCGCGTCGCCCTGCTGGCCGTCATCGCGCCGCTCGTGCTGGCGCTCGACCTGGGCACCAAGGTCCTGGCGGTGGAGCGGCTGGAGGGCCGGGAGCCGGTCGAGCTGCTCGGCGGCCTGCTCTACCTGCCGCTGATCCGCAACACCGGCGCGGCGTTCGGCCTGGCCGAGGGCTGGACGGTGATCCTCGCGCTGATCGCGTTCAGCGTGGTCGGCTTCATCCTGTGGATCGCCCGCCGGCTGCGGTCGGTCGGCTGGGCCATCGGCCTGGGGCTCATCCTGGGCGGCGCGATGGGCAACCTGGTCGACCGGGTGTTCCGCGCCCCCGGCCCGCTGCGGGGCGGCGTGGTCGACTTCATCTCGGTGCTCGACCCGTGGGGCAACTTCTTCCCCGTGTTCAACCTGGCCGACTCGGCCATCTGCGTGGGCGGCGGCGTCATCGTGCTGATGGCCCTGCTCCAGCGCGACTACGACGGCACCAAGGTGGAGAAGAAGAAGTGAGCGGCTACCGCAACCTGCCCGTGCCGGACGGCCTGGACGGTATGCGCGTCGACGCGGGCCTGGCCAAGCTGCTGGGCCTGTCGCGCACCGCGGTGGCGGCGCTGACCGAGTCGGGCGACGTGGTGCTGGACGGGCACCCGGCGGGCAAGTCCGACCGGCTGGTCGCCGGCTCGGTGCTGGAGGTCACCCTCCCCGAGCCCGAGCGGCCGGTCCAGGTGCAGGCCGTGCCCGTGGAGGGCCTGGAGGTCCTGCACGAGGACGACGACGTGATCGTGGTCGACAAGCCGGTGGGCGTGGCCGTGCACCCGAGCCCCGGCTGGACCGGGCCCACGGTGGTGGGCGGCCTGGCCGCGGCGGGCATCCGCATCGCCACCTCCGGCGCCGCCGAGCGGCAGGGCGTGGTGCACCGGCTGGACGTCGGCACGACCGGCGTGATGGTGGTCGCCAAGAGCGAGGGCGCCTACTCCTCCCTGAAGCACGCCTTCAAGGAGCGGACCGTCGAGAAGCTGTACCACGCGCTGGTGCAGGGCCACCCGGACCCGATCAAGGGCACCATCGACGCGCCCATCGACCGGCACCCCAAGCACGACTACCGGTTCGCCGTGATGGCCAACGGCAAGCCCAGCATCACCCACTACGAGGTGGCCGAGGCGTTCCGGGCCGCGTCGCTGCTGGACGTGCACCTGGAGACCGGTCGCACGCACCAGATCCGGGTGCACTTCTCGGCCCTGCGCCACCCGTGCGTGGGCGACCTGACCTACGGGGCCGACCCGTCGCTGGCCAAGCGGCTGGGTCTCACCCGGCAGTGGCTGCACGCCCGGATGCTCGGCTTCCACCACCCGGCCGACGGCCGGTGGGTGGAGTTCACCAGCGAGTACCCGGCCGACCTGGCGAACTCCCTGGAGCTGCTCCGCGACGAAGGTCACTGAGTCGGCGTGACCTGAGCCATAACGCCGCCCCGCGGTTGCTTCGTCTTGCGAAGCTTTTACCGGAGAAACCGGGGGACGGACACATGGACAACAAGACCCGCCTGGCCGCCCTGCTGGGCGCGCTGTGCAGCCTGGGACCGCTCTCGATCGACACCTACCTGCCCGCGTTCCCGGACATGGCCCGGGAGTTCGGCACGGGTGGGTCCCAGGTCCAGCTGTCGCTGACGACCTTCATCATCGGCCTGTCGCTGGGCCAGCTGCTGGTCGGACCGCTGTCCGACTCGTGGGGCCGCCGCCGGCCGCTGCTGGTCGGGCTCGGCGGCTACGTGCTCGTGTCGCTGGTCTGCGCGGCGGCGCCGGGCGCGCTCGCGTTCTCCGGCCTGCGGCTGCTCCAGGGCCTCGGCGTGGCGGCCGGGTTCGTGGTCGCCGCGGCGATCGCCCGCGACCGCTTCGAGGGCCTGGCCATGGCCCGGTTCATGTCGCTGATGATGATGGTCAACGGGATGGGCCCGGTGCTCGCCCCGGTGCTGGGCGGCCAGCTGCTGCGGTTCACCAGCTGGCGCGGCACGTTCGTGGTGCTGGCGCTGCTCGGTCTGGTGCTGCTGGTCCTGCTCGCGCTCACGCTGCCGGAGACCCTGCCGCCGGACCGGCGCCGGCCCGCGAACCTCCTGCTGACCCTCCGGGTGTTCGGCGGGCTGCTGGCGGACCGGAAGTTCCTCGGCTACGTGCTCGCCTCGTCCCTGGCGCTGGGGTCGCTGTTCGCCTACGTCGCGGGCGCCTCGTTCGTGCTCCAGGACGTGTTCGGGCTGACCGCGCAGCAGTTCAGCTACGTGTTCGCGGCGAACTCGGTGGCCATCTTCCTGGCCGGCGTGCTCAACACCAGGCTCACCGGCCGGATCATGCCGCGCCCGCTGCTCAAGACCGGCCTGGCGGGCGCCGCGGTCGGCGGGGTGGGGCTGGTCGTCGGCGCCGCGCTGGACGGCGGGCTGGCCACGTTCCTGCCGCCGCTGTTCGTGCTCACGATCGGCGTCGGCCTGCTCATGCCGAACGCCTCGACGCTGGCCATGTCGCGGCACCCGGAGGCGGCGGGCAGCGCCTCGGCCGTGCTGGGCGTGCTCACGTTCCTGGTCGGCGGGCTGATGGCGCCGCTGGTGGGCGCGGGCGGGTCGGCCAGCCTGCTGCCGATGGTGACCGTGATGGGTGCCTCCGCCGTGCTGGCCACCGTCGTGTTCGCGGTGCTGACCAGGGGCGACGTGGGCATCACCCGGGACGGTGAGACGCGGGGCAGAGAGGTGCGGGACGGAGAGGCGCGGGGCGGTGAGGCGTCGGCCGCGGTGCCCGCGCGCTAGTCGTCGATCGTCCAGACCAGCGTGTTGAGGTCGGGCTCGGGGCGCGCGCTCCAGCGGACCGAGAAGACCCCGGTCTCCTCGGGCAGCACGTAGACGGTGTGCCCGCCCGCCGTCTCGCCCGGCTGCACGCCGATCTTGTGCGGCGGCCGCGACGACAGCGACACCGGCGCCTTGGCGATCGTCTCGCCGGTCTTGGTCATCAGCACCAGGTACATGTCCGGCAGCGCGTTGAACGGCACCTTGCCGGTGTTGGCCAGCTCCGTGTGCACGACCACGGCCCGCTCGCCGGGCGCGAGCTTGTAGCCCGCCGCGGTGAACAGGAAGTCGGCCGGGTCGACCACCTCGACCAGCTGGATGGTGAACCGGGCGCCCTCCAGGCCCTCGGTCGCCAGGGCGCTGCCGATCTTGCCGGTGCGGGAGCGCGGCGCGCCCTGCTGGTCGCCCCGCGCCCACCCGGAGGTGCCGGGCACGCCCCAGGTGCTCATCGGCTCCGGGAGCGGGACGGGCCCCGACGGCGGCTGGGCCGGGAACGGCTGGCTGGGCGGGCCCTGGGCGGGGGTGTACGGCGGGTAGGGGCCCGACGGCGTGCCGCGCGCCGAGCCCTGCCGGGGGTACGCGCCGCTGGGCGTGCCGCGGACCTGGGTGGGGCCGGAGGACTGCCCGGGGACCTGCCCGGGGTTGCCGGGACCGGAGTAGCTGCCCCAGGCCACGCTGTTGGCCAGGGCCGCGCGCACGCCGTTCGGGTCGCACTCCACGCCGACCAGCAGGGGCAGCCCGCTGCCGGACAGGGTGATCAACCGGGTCGCCGCCTCACGGGGGTCCATGCCCAGCTTCGCCGCCAGCTCGTGGACCGCCGCCCGGCCCGATTCGGCGAGCAGCGCGAGCAGACGTGCGTCGACTGGGTCCGGCGTTACCACACCTCCGAACGCTACCCGCCTGCCACGACCCCCGCGCCATCGGCCTGTCGAGTGGTGGGCGCGGACACGGTCGGACTAGTGTGCGACGGGCGGTGGCGCGGCGGGTTCCGCCACCCGGGTTCCCGCAGGTCCGCAAGGGGGTTCTGGCGTGGCTGACTCGTTCGTGCACCTGCACGTGCACACCGAGTACTCGATGCTCGACGGCGCGGCGAAGCTGAAGGACATGTTCGCCGAGTGCGAGCGGATGGGGATGCCCGCCGCCGCGATCACCGACCACGGCAACATGTACGGCGCCTACGACTTCTTCCGGCAGGCGACCGCCGCCGGGGTCAAGCCGGTCATCGGCATCGAGGCGTACATGGCCCCGGACTCCCGCTTCAACAAGCAGCGCGTGCTGTGGGGCGACCCCGGCCAGAAGTCCGACGACGTCTCCGCCAGCGGCGCGTACACCCACCAGACCATCTGGGCCCGCACCAGCGAGGGCCTGCACAACCTGATGAAGGTCTCCAGCCTGGCCTCCACCGAGGGCCAGCTGGGCAAGTGGCCGCGGATGGACGCCGAGCTGATCGCCGAGCACTCGGCGGGCCTGATGGCGACCACCGGCTGCCCGTCCGGCGAGGTGCAGACGCGGCTGCGGCTCGGCCACGAGCGGGAGGCCCTGGAGGCCGCCGCCAAGTGGCGCGACATCTACGGCGCGGACAACTTCTTCGTCGAGCTGATGGACCACGGCATCGACATCGAGCGCCGGGTCCGCGACGGCCTGCTGGACGTGGCGAGGAAGCTCGCCATCCCGTTCGTGGTCACCAACGACTCGCACTACACCTACGCCGAGGACCGCGAGGCGCACGAGGCGCTGCTCTGCGTGCAGACCGGCAAGACGCTCCAGGACCCGAACCGGTTCAAGTTCGACGGCACGGGCTACTACCTGAAGTCGCCCGAGGAGATGCGCGCGATCGACCCCTCCGACGCCTGGCAGGAGGGATGCCGCAACACCCTGCTGGTGGCCGAGAAGGTCGACCCGGCCGACATGTTCACCTTCCAGAACCTCATGCCGCGCTACCCGGTCCCGGAGGGCAAGACCGAGGCCGACTACTTCCGCGACGAGGTCTGGGAGGGGATGCGCCGACGCTTCCCCGGCGGTGTGGACGAGGTCCACACCAGGCAGGTGGAGTTCGAGATCGACGTCATCCTCCAGATGGGCTTCCCGTCCTACTTCCTGGTGGTCGCCGACTTCATCAACTGGGCCAAGGCCAACGGCATCCGGGTCGGCCCCGGCCGCGGGTCGGCCGCGGGCGCGCTGATCGCCTACGCGATGGGCATCACCGACCTCGACCCGCTGGCCCACGGCCTGATCTTCGAGCGGTTCCTCAACCCGGACCGCGTCAGCCCGCCCGACATCGACATCGACTTCGACGAGCGCCGGCGCGGCGACGTGATCCGGTACGTCACCGAGAAGTGGGGCGTCGACAAGGTCGCCCAGGTGATCACCTTCGGCACCATCAAGGCGAAGGCGGCGATCAAGGACTCCGCCCGCGTGCTGTACGGGCAGCCGGGCTACGCGGTGGCCGACCGCATCTCCAAGGCCATGCCGCCCGCCGTGATGGGCAAGGACATCCCGCTGTCGGGCGTTTTCGACCCGCAGCACAAGCGGTACGCCGAGGCGTCCGAGGTCCGCGCGCTCTACCAGACGGACCCGCAGGTCAAGGAGATCATCGACACCGGCCGCGGCCTGGAGGGCCTGATCCGCAACGCGGGCGTGCACGCCTGCGCGGTGATCATGTCCGCGGAGCCGCTGATGGACCACATCCCGGTCTGGAAGCGGCCCCAGGACGGCTCGATCATCACGCAGTTCGACTACCCGACCTGCGAGACGCTCGGCCTGCTGAAGATGGACTTCCTGGGCCTGAGCAACCTGACCACGATCGACGACGCGCTGAAGAACATCACGCTCAACGGCAAGGGCGACGTCGACATCACGACCGTCCCGCTGGACGACAAGAGGGCCTACGACCTGCTCGGCCGCGGTGACACCCTGGGCGTGTTCCAGCTCGACGGCGGCGCGCTGCGCGACCTGCTGCGGCTGATGCGCCCGGACAACTTCGAGGACGTCTCCGCCGTCATCGCCCTGTACCGGCCGGGCCCGATGGGCGCGAACTCGCACACGAACTACGCGCTGCGCAAGAACCGGCAGCAGGAGATCGTGCCGATCCACCAGGAGCTCGAAGAACCCCTGTCCGACATCCTGAACACGACCTACGGCCTGATCGTGTACCAGGAGCAGGTCATGGCGATCGCGCGGAAGGTCGCGGGCTACACGCTGGCCCAGGCGGACCTGCTGCGCCGCGCGATGGGCAAGAAGAAGAAGGAGATCCTCGACAAGGAGTTCACCGGCTTCGAGAAGGGGATGCTGGACAACGGCTACTCGCCGGAGGCCATCAAGACGCTGTGGGACATCCTGGTCCCGTTCGCGGACTACGCGTTCAACAAGGCGCACTCCGCCGCGTACGGCCTGATCGCGTACTGGACCGCCTACCTCAAGGCGAACTACCCGGGCGAGTACATGGCCGCCCTGCTCACCACGAACTCGGACAACAAGGACAAGTCGGCGATCTACCTCGCCGAGTGCCGGCGCATGGGCATCACCGTGCTGCCGCCGGACGTCAACGAGTCCGAGCGCGAGTTCGTCGCGGTCGGCGACGACATCCGGTTCGGCCTGGGCGCGATCCGCAACGTCGGCGCGAACGTGGTCGACGCGATCACCAAGGCGCGCCAGGAGAAGGGCCGGTTCACCGACTTCTCGGACTTCCTGCGCAAGGTCGACGCCACGGTCTGCAACAAGAAGGTCGTGGAATCGCTGATCAAGGCGGGCGCCTTCGACTCGCTCGGCCACCCGCGCAAGGGCCTGCACATGGTCCACGTGGAGGCGGTCGACGCGGTCATGCTGACGAAGAAGGAGGAGGCCCGCGGGCAGTTCGACCTGTTCGGGGACGGCGGGGGTGACGACGGCGTCGGCGTGTTCGACGTGCGCATCCCCGACGAGCACTGGGAGTCCAAGCACCAGCTGACCCTGGAGCGGGAGATGCTGGGCCTGTACGTGTCCGGCCACCCGCTGCGGGGCGTGGAGCAGGTGCTGGAGTCCTATTCGGACGCCTCGATCGCGCGCATCCTGGAGGGTGACGTGCCCGACGGCACGCAGGTCACCCTGGGCGGCATCCTCGCCTCGGTCACCCGCCGGGTGAACAAGAACGGCGAGCCGTGGGCCTCGGCGCAGCTGGAGGACCTGGCCGGTGGCATCGAGGTGCTGTTCTTCCCCAAGAGCTACGTGGTGCACGGCATGTCGGTCGCGGAGGACGCGATCGTGCTGGTCAAGGCGCGGGTGGCGAAGCGGGAGGACCGGATCTCGCTGATCGCCAACGACCTGGTCGTGCCGGACCTGTCGGAGCTGGGGTCCCAGGCGCTGAAGCTGAAGGTCTCGGCCTCGCGGTGCGACCCGAAGCTGGTGACCTCGCTCAAGGAGGTCCTGCGGGCCCACCCCGGGACCACCGAGGTGCACCTCAACCTCGTCATCAACAGCAGCCGCAACACGCTGCTGAAGCTGGACGACGCGCTGCGGGTCAGCCCGACTCCTTCCCTGATGGGCGATTTGAAGGCATTGCTGGGTCCCGGCTGCTTGGGCTGATCGGGTGATACCCGTGCTCCGCGGGGACAAGAGGGGGCCTCGGGTCGTTTGAGTTAACAGGGTTAACTCACACGAAGGGGTCCTCGATGGGGGAGAAGTTCAACGGTCTGGACGTGCTGGGCGAGGAGTACTTCGCCGACCCGCACGCCTACCACGCCCGGCTGCGCGAGCAGCGGGCCGCGACCGAGGTGGTGCTGCCCCGCGGCTCCCGGGCCTGGCTCGTCACCCGGTACGAGGAGGCTCGGGCCGCGCTCGCCGACCCGCGCTTCAAGAAGCACTACGAGGGCTTCCCGCGGGTGATGGAGCTGTCCCAGACGCGTCCCGTCGAGGCGGGGGTGTTCGCGGAGTCGCTGACCCGGCACATGCTCAACGTGGACCCGCCGGACCACACGCGGCTGCGCAAGCTCGTCACCAAGGCGTTCACCGCCCGGCGGGTCGAGCAGCTGCGACCGCGCGTCCAGGAGATCACCGACCGGTTGCTCGACGAGGCGGGGGAGGCGGCCGGGCGGGGGCCGCTCGACCTGGTGGACGCGCTGGCGTTCCCGCTGCCGATCACGGTCATCTGCGAGATGCTCGACGTGCCGATGGAGGCGCGCGAGGACTTCCGCGCCTGGTCCAACGTCCTGGTCGGAGGCTCGGAGCCCGCGGACATCGAGGCGGCGGGCAAGGCGATGGCCGGCTACCTGTTCGAACTGGTCGAGCACAAGCGCGCCACCCCGGGCGAGGACTTCTTCTCCGCGCTGGTGCACGCCAGCGAGGACGGCGACCGGCTCGACCAGGGCGAGCTGATCGCCATGGCGTTCCTGCTCCTGGTCGCCGGCCACGAGACGACGGTCAACCTGATCGCCAACGGCGTCTTCCACCTGCTGCGCCACCCGGAGCAGCTGGCGGCGCTGCGCGACGACCGGTCGCTGCTGCCCGGCGCGGTGGAGGAGTTCCTGCGCTACGAGAGCCCGGTCAACCAGGCCACGTTCCGCTACACCACCGAGGACGTCGAGCTCGGCGACGTGGTGATCCCGGCGGACAGCCTGGTGCTGGTGTCGCTGCTGGCCGGCAACCGCGACAGCGCGAAGTTCCCCGACGCCGACCGGTTCGACATCACCCGGCCGACGGGCGGGCACCTGGCGTTCGGGCACGGCCTCCACTTCTGCCTGGGCGCGCCGCTGGCCCGGCTGGAGGGCGAGATCGCGGTCGGGGCGCTGCTGGAGCGGTTCGACGTGACGCCCGCGGAGCGGCTGGACGCGCTGCCGTGGCGGCCGGGGACGCTGATCCGCGGGTTGGTCTCGCTGCCGGTTAACCTCACGCCCCGTGGACCGCGATGAGCTGCTGAAGCTGGACCGGGAGCACGTCTGGCACCCGTACGGGCCGATGCCGGGCGACCGGGAGCCGCTGGTGGTGACCTCGGCCTCGGGCGTCCGGCTCCGCCTCGACGACGGGCGCGAGCTGGTCGACGGCATGTCGTCGTGGTGGGCCGCCATCCACGGCTACGGGCACCCGGTGCTCGACGCGGCCGTGCGCGACCAGCTCGGCCGGATGAGCCACGTGATGTTCGGCGGCCTCACGCACGAGCCCGCGGTGGCCCTGTGCGCGCGGCTGGTCGAGATCACGCCCGAGCCGCTGCGGCACGTGTTCCTGTGCGACTCCGGCTCGGTGTCGGTCGAGGTCGCGGTGAAGATGGCGCTCCAGTTCTGGCGCTCGCGGGGGCGGCCGGCGAAGCGGCGGCTGCTGACCTGGCGCGGCGGCTACCACGGGGACACCTTCCAGCCGATGTCCGTCTGCGACCCGGAGGGCGGGATGCACGCGCTGTGGCGCGGGGTGCTGCCGGAGCAGGTGTTCGCCTCGGCTCCCCCGGCGGAGCTGGAGACCTCCTACGTGCAGGAGCTGGCCGACCTGGTCGAGGCCCACGCGGGGGAGCTGGCCGCGGTCGTGGTGGAGCCCGTGGTCCAGGGCGCGGGCGGGATGCGCTTCCACGACCCGCGCTACCTGCACGTGCTGCGCGAGCTGACGCTGGCCCACGACGTGCTGCTGGTCTTCGACGAGGTCGCCACCGGGTTCGGGCGGACCGGCGAGCTGTTCGCCGCCGACCACGCGGGCGTCAGCCCCGACATCATGTGCGTGGGCAAGGCGCTGACCGGCGGTTACCTGTCGATGGCCGCCACGCTGTGCACGGAGCGCGTGGCGGAGGGGATCTCGCGGGGCGAGGTGCCGGTGCTCGCGCACGGGCCCACGTTCATGGGCAACCCGCTGGCCGCGGCGGTCGCGTCGGCGTCGGTCGACCTGCTGCTGGGCCAGGACTGGCGGGCCGGGGTCGCGCGGATCTCGGCGGGGCTGCGCGGCGGGCTGGCCCCGGCGACCGGGGCGCCGGGGGTGCGGGACGTGCGGGTGCTGGGCGCGATCGGGGTGGTCCAGCTGGACCACCCCGTCGACGTGGCCGCCGCCACGGCCGCCGCGGTGGAGCGCGGGGTCTGGCTGCGGCCGTTCCGGGACCTGATCTACACGATGCCGCCGTTCGTCAGCACCGACGAGGACGTGGCGGCGATCTGCGGGGCGGTGGTGGCGGCCGCGGGGGCGTCAGGTGCGCAGCAGGGTTGAGCCCCAGACGAGCAGCAGCGTCGCGTAGGCCACGCAGATCCAGCCGATCTGCGGCTTGGTCGGCTCCCCCTCGCGACCGGCCAGCTTGGTGACGAACAGCCACCAGAGCAGGGCGACCACGCCGATCGCCAGGGGGGTGGCGATGATCCCGTACGCGCCCGCGAAGACGCCCGCCCAGTAGTCGGTCGGCAGGACGACGGTCTGGGCGCGGCCGACCGGGACGCAGAGCAGGGCCACCGCGGTCCAGCTCCAGGCGGTGGTCCTGAGCCGCTTGACCGTGGCGGGGCGGGCGGTGTCCTCGTTGATCGCCACGACGCCCCAGGCCGCGAACGCGCCGCCGGCGAACAGCCAGCCCGTGACGGTCGAGACGACCGGCACGCGGCCCACCAGGGCGCCGATGGCGGGGATCAGCTCGTACCAGAGGAGGAAGTGGCCGGCGACGGCCAGCGCGATGCCGCCGAGCACCACGCCCGTCCGGGCCAGGCCGGACCGGCGGTTGAACCAGTTCTTCCGGGCCGCCGCCTGGGCCGCCGCCTGCGCCGACGCGGACCGGGCCGTCGGCGCCCGGGCGGCCCCGGCCCGCGTCGCCCTGGTCCGCGTGGTCGAGCCGGTCCCACCCCCGCGCGGGACCGGCTGCTGCCCGCGCTTCCCGCTGCCCACGTCAGGCCCCCGGCGCGAGGGCGTCGGCCAGTTCGGTGTTGGTCGGCTCGACCAGGACCCGGCCGTCCGGCAGGACCAGGACCGGGATGTTCCTGCGGCCGCCCGCGATCTCGACGGCCCGGTCGCGGGCCGCGTCGTCGTGCTCCACGTCCACCTCGGTGAACGGGACTTCGTGCTCCCGCAGCCATGCCTTGGCCCGGCGGCAGTCACCGCACCAGTTCGCACTGTAGAGGACGATCTCACCCATGCCGGTGACTGTAGAACGCGGTGGCCGGCAACGCTCCGTGCAGTCCTAGGGTGAGTCGCCGTGAGCGTCCTCGTCATCACGGGCACAGGCACCGAAGTCGGTAAGACCGTGGTGGTCGCCGGCGTCGCGGCGCTGGCCGCGGCCGACGGCCGGCGCGTGGCCGTGCTCAAGCCCGCCCAGACCGGCATCCCCGACGGCGCGCCCGGCGACCTGGCCGAGGTGGTCCGGCTCGCGGGCCCGGTCACGACCCGGGAGTTGCGGCGCTACCCCGAGCCGCTGGCGCCCGCCACGGCCGCGCGCCGGGCCCGGATGCCGACCGTGAGCCCCCGGGACGTCGCCGCGGCGGCGGTGGAGCTGGCCTCGTCCCACGACCTGGTGCTGGTGGAGGGCGCCGGCGGGCTGCTGGTGCGGTTCGACGACGGCGGGACCACGGTCGCCGACGCCGCCTGGGCGCTGAACGCGCCGGTGCTGGTGGTGGCCCACCCCGGGCTGGGCACGCTGAACACCACGGCGCTGACGGCGGAGGCGCTGGTGCGGCGCGGGCTGGAGTCGGTGGGCGTGGTGGTGGGGCGGTGGCCCGCCGACCCCGACCTGGCGTGCCGCACCAACCTGGTCGACCTGCCCGAGGCGGCCGGCGCGCCGCTGCTCGGCGCGCTGCCGGACGGGGCCGGGCTGCTGGGCCGCGACGAGTTCCTGGAGGTGGCGCGGGAGGGCCTGTCGCCCTGGTTCGGGGGCACCTTCGACCCCGAGAAGTTCGCCGCTCCGCACCCCTGCTGAGGCTCCGCCCGTAGTGATGCACGTCGCTCGGTCCGGGCGGGTCCGGTGCGGCACACTGACCGGCGGACCACCGCCGTCGTTCGTCTGAGGAGATGACGTGACCGCAGCCCCTGAGCAGGTCGATGTGCTGGGCACCGCGCGCGAGCAGGTGCTGGAGCGGGGCGTCGGCCTGTCCGAGGAGCAGGTGCTCCAGATCCTCCGGCTGCCCGACGAGCGGATTCCCGAGCTGCTGGAGCTGGCCCACGCGGTGCGCCTGCGCTGGTGCGGGCCGGAGGTCGAGGTCGAGGGCATCGTGTCGCTCAAGACCGGCGGCTGCCCCGAGGACTGCCACTTCTGCTCGCAGTCCGGCCAGTTCCCCTCGCCGGTCCGGTCGGCCTGGCTCGACATCCCGGGCCTGGTGCGCGCGGCGCGGCAGACCGCGGAGACCGGCGCGACGGAGTTCTGCATCGTGGCGGCGGTGCGCGGCCCCGACAAGCGGCTGCTGTCCCAGGTCCGCGACGGCATCAAGGCCATCCGCGAGGACGGCAACGACATCCAGATCGCGTGCTCGCTGGGGATGCTCACCCAGGAGCAGGTGGACGAGCTGGTGGGGATGGGCGTCCACCGCTACAACCACAACCTGGAGACGGCGCGCTCGCACTTCCCGTCCGTGGTGACCACCCACTCCTGGGAGGAGCGGTGGGACACGCTGCGCATGGTCGGCGAGGCCGGCATGGAGGTCTGCTGCGGCGGGATCATCGGCATGGGCGAGACCCTGGAGCAGCGGGCCGAGTTCGCGGCGCAGCTGGCGTCGCTCGACCCGGACGAGGTGCCGCTGAACTTCCTCATCCCCAACCCCGGGACGCCCTACGAGAACTACCCGGTGGTCGAGGGCCCCGAGGCGCTGCGCACCGTCGGCGCGTTCCGCCTGGCGCTGCCGCGCACCATCCTGCGCTTCGCCGGCGGCCGCGAGCTGACCTTCGGCGACCTGGGCGCGAAGCAGGGGATGCTGGGCGGGATCAACGCGATCATCGTCGGCAACTACCTGACCAACCTGGGCCGGCCCGCGCAGGACGACCTGGACATGCTGGGCGAGCTGGCCATGCCGATCAAGGAACTGAGCAAGACGCTGTGACCTACTGCGGCTACTGCGGCAAGCCGGCGGACGGGACCGACCACACCGCCTGCGCCTCCCGCCTGGGCGTCATCGACCCACCGCGCTTCTGCGCGGAGTGCGCCCGGCGCATGGTGGTGCAGGTGACCCCCGCCGGCTGGACCGCCTCGTGCAGCCGCCACGGCCACCTGACCTCCCCCTAGACCCGCGCGAGTCGTACGCCCAGGACCACCGTGTCGTACGTCCAGGACCCCCGAGTTCAACGTCCAGGACCCCCGAGTTCCACGTTCGGAGCGGTCCGGGGCGCGCGGTAACCTGCCTGCGTCGGATCGGGGTGCGGGAGGTTTGCGGGTGGCTGAGCAACCGGTGGGCGAGCGGGCTGAACCGGTTCGGGTGCCGCCCCCGCCCGCGTACGAGTACTACTACGTGGTGCAGCGGCCCCGGGTCGTGGTGAAGCGCGACCTGCTGCCCGGTTTCTCGGTGCTGTCCGCGATCTCCCTGGTCGGCCTGCCGGTCGGGTGGCTGTGGGCCCTGCTCGCGCCGCCGCAGAACGTGGTGGTCCAGGCGGACGCCTCGCTGGTCCCGGTGACCGGCGAGAGCTACCACCGGCTCGACGGGCTGATGCTGTTCGTGCTGATGGGGCTCGGCGTGGGCCTGCTGACCGGGATCGCCGTGTGGATGCTGCGGGAGCGGCGGGGACCCGTCGTGATGGTGGCGGCGACCCTGGGTTCGGTGGTCGCCGCCTACCTGGCGCAGCGGACCGGGCTCGGCACGGCGGGCAGCCGGTACGCCCTGGACGCCGCGCCCGCGGTGGGTGACCTGATCGCCCTGGCCCCGGTGCTGGAGACGTCGTGGGGCTTGCTGGCGTGGCCCCTGGGCACGGCGCTGGCGTACGGCTGCCTGGCCGCGTGGAACGGGTTGGACGACCTGGGGCGTCGGCTCGGCTAGAGCACGTAGGCCGTGTCGGGCACGTCGGTGACGAACATGTGGCCCGGGGCGTGGGTGATGGCGAACGGCGGTCTCGACGCCACCACCGCCGCCTGCGGGGGTCACGCCGCAGGCCCAGAACACCGGCACGTCGCCGGGCCGGGGGTCGGCGGCGTCGCCGAAGTCCGGCCGGTCCAGGTCGCGGATGCCGAGGGCGGCCGGGTCGCCGACGTGGACCGGGGCGCCGTGGACCGCCGGCATCCGGGCGGTGACTTTGGTGGCGACGGTGACCAGGTCCTCGGGGACGTAGCGCATCGACACCACCACCGGCCCGTGCAGGCGGCCCGCCGGGCGGCACTGGACGTCGGTGACGTACATGGGCACGTTGCGGCCCTGCTCCACGTGGCGGAGGGGGACGCCCGCCCGCTCCAGCGCCGACTCGAAGCTGAAGCTGCACCCGATGAGGAAGGCCACCAGGTCCTCGCGCCAGTGGGCGGTGGCGTCGGTGGGTTCGGCGACGAGTTCGCCGTGCTCCCAGACGCGGTAGCGCGGGACGTCGCGCCGGAGGTCGGCGCCGGGCGCGAGGGGCGTGGTCGTGCCGCCCGCGTCGGTGACGTCCAGGACCGGGCACGGCTTGGGGTTGCGCTGGGTGAACAGCAGCACCTCGTAGGCCCGGTCGCGGGGGACGGCGATCAGGTTCGCCTGCGCGTAGCCGTCGGCGAGGCCGGCGGTCGGACCGGTGTGCGCCGCGCGCACGTCGGCCGGCGTGCTCGGGGTCATCGGAGCTCGACGCCCTTCGTCTCGGGGAGGCCCAGCAGGGCCAGGACGGCGATGCCGTAGGCGATCGCGCCGAAGATCATCGCGCCACCGACGCCCATGCCGGCCGCGAGGAAGCCGACGGCCGTGGGGAACAGCGCGCCCCCCGCCCGGCCGAAGTTGTAGGTGAAGCCCTGGCCGGTGCCGCGCAGGTCGGTCGGGTAGAGCTCGGCGAGGAACGAGCCGAAGCCGCTGAAGATGGCCGAGGTGGCGAAGCCCAGCGGGAAGGTGACCAGGAGCAGGAGGCCGTTGGCGCCGTCGGGGATCTGGGTGAACAGCACGATCAGCACGGCGCTCAGGGCGGCGAAGAGGGTGAAGGTGCGCTTGCGGCCGAGCCGGTCGGTCAGGTAGCCGCCGGTGACGTAGCCGGCGAACGCGCCGCTGATCAGCAGCGCCAGGTACCCGCCGGTGTTGACGACGCTGAGGTCCCGCTCGGTCCTGAGGTAGGTCGGGACCCAGCCGGCCAGGGTGTAGTAGCCGCCCTGGACGCCGGTGGCGAGGACGGAGGCGAAGAAGG
Organism: Saccharothrix lopnurensis; assembly: GCF_042658445.1. Taxonomy (NCBI): domain Bacteria; kingdom Bacillati; phylum Actinomycetota; class Actinomycetes; order Pseudonocardiales; family Pseudonocardiaceae; genus Saccharothrix; species Saccharothrix lopnurensis. The sequence continues at coordinate 21,978 of NZ_JBHSQO010000005.1, forward strand.
TGGTGTGCCCCAGCGGACCGCGGAAGATCGCCTTGAAGCTGCCCTTGCGGCTGCTGGCCGCGCGCTTCTCCTCGACGGCCGGCGCGTCCTCGACGTTGCGGCGGACGTAGAAGATCAGCACGGCGGGGATGGCGCCGGTCCAGAACAGCACCCGCCAGGCCGTGTCCGGTGGCAGGAAGCTGAAGACGACCGTGTAGACGACGACGCTCAGGCCCCAGCCGACCGCCCACGAACTCTGGATGAACGCGACCGTGCGGCCCCGGTACTGGGGTTTGCAGTACTCGGCGACCAGGATCGCGCCCGCCGCCCACTCGCCGCCGAAGCCCAGGCCCTGGAGGGCGCGGAACACCATCAGCATCTCGTAGCTGGTGGCGAAGCCGCAGGCCACGGTGAACACGGCGTAGGTGATGACGGTGATCATGAGGGTCCGGACCCGGCCGATGCGGTCGGCCAGGACGCCCGCGATCGCCCCGCCGAGCGCCGAGACGACCAGGGTGACGGTGTTGAGCAGGCCCGCCTGGGCCTGGCTGATGCCGAAGTAGGCGGTGATGGCGAACAGGCTCAGGGGCAGGACCTGGAAGTCGTAGGCGTCGAGGCCGAAGCCGCCGAACGCGCCCGCGAACGCGCGCTTGCCCTTGGCGCCCAGGCTGTGGAACCAGGCGAAGGGGCTGGTGGTGGGTGTGGTCCGGGTACTCATGGCGTCACCTCGCGACGGTCGGTCGTGCCGTGGAGCACACGGTAGGGGATTGTTGAACAATCCGACTAGAGGGCAATCGAACGAGTCAACGAAGGGATGCTGAAGTCACCCGTGCGGCGCAGTGGGTGACGCCGGGGTGTGGTGGCGAGAGAGTGCGAGGGGGCAGGGGTGAGCGCGAGGGGGCAGGGTGAGCAAGGGGAGGGGTGAGCGCGAGGGGAGGTGAGCGCGAGCGGGCGTGCCCAGGCGGAACTCAGCCCTCGCGCCGACCGAAGTCCGGGTGGAAGCGGCGCATGAGGCGGACCGTCTCCTCGAAGTCGAGCTGTCCCGACGTGGGCGCCGCGCCCAGGAACGTGTAGGTGATCTTGGAGCCCAGCGCCGGGAAGAAGATCCGGGACGCGGTGCCGACCTCGCCCATGCCGATGACGATCAGGTCGTCGCCCTCCAGCAGCACGGTGGCCAACCGCTTGAGGTCGTCCCGCGAGCGCGCCATGGTCGAGATCTTGACGAGGTCCGCGCCCGCCTCCCGGGCGTCGCGGACCGTGGCCCGCAGGTCGTCGAGGGGCGGCGTCCGGTCGAAGTCGTGGAAGGAGACCACCGACAGCACGTCGTGCTCGCGGGCGGTGGCGAGCACCTCGGCCAGGACCGCGCGCGACGACAGCTCGACGTCCACCGCGTCCACGTGCGGCGTGAGCGCCCGGAAGAGGTCCAGGCGCTCCTGCTCGGACCCCTGCCAGAACCCGCCCTCGGCCCGGGAGCGGATCGTGGCCAGCGCGGGCAGTCCCCGGAACGCCGCGACCTGGCGCAGGACGTGGTCCGCCCCGGTGTCCCCGAAGCGGTCGACGCGGATCTCGGCCACGTCCACCCGCGCGGCCCGCGCCTCCTCGGCCGCCCGCTCCCCGCCCCGGTCGTCGAAGCTGACCGCGACGAGGGGGACACCGGTGTCGATCAGCGCCCGCAAGGTGTTCATCCGCAGTCCCCCGCCTGGTTCCGGTGCGGGCTGCGATCCTACCGGCTCAGTTGCGGTGGGGCAGGTGCCCCAGCTCGGACAGCGGCGCGGGCACGGCGTTCAGCGCGGTGATGATGCCCGCCTCGCGGTGCAGTATCCGGCGCACCAGGCGCAGCCGGCGGGCCGGCGAGGTCTCCTCCAGCAGCGCCAGGCGGTCTTCGAGGGTGAGCAGGCACTCGCCGGCCAGGGCGTAGGCCAGGTCCTCGACGGTGGTGTCCGCGGCGGGCAGGCGCAGGGCCGTGCTGGTGACCTCGCGGTAGCGGCCGTGGGCGGCCCGCGCGCTCTCGGCCAGCAGCGGCAGCAGCGGTTCGACCTCGGGCGGGTGCGGGGAGTCCGGCAGCCACTCGACCGAGCCGACCAGGTAGGGCGCGCTGTCCTCGTCCACCTCCAGCAGGCGGAACCGCCTGCCCCCCTTGGTGGTCAGGTCGAAGCGCCCGTCGGGCAGCCGCTGCGCGTCCTGGAGCACGGCGGTGCAGCCGACCGGGTGCAGCGCCGCCGCGTCCCCCTCACCGACCTCCCACCCCTGCTTGATCGAGACCACGCCGAACGTGCGCTCCGGCACCGCCCCGCTCACCAGGTCGACGGTCAGCTGGCGGTACCTGGGCTCGAACACGTGCAGCGGCAGGGACGCCCCGGGCAGCAGCACGGTGCCCAGCGGGAACAGGGGGAGCGTCGTGGTCACGGTCCCAAGTTACGTGTGGAGGGTGGCCGCAGCACGGCGAACGGGTCGGTGACCCGCATTTCGCCCGAGACGAAGCGGAACAGCGCCGCGGGCCGCCCACCCGCCGGACCGGGGGGAGCGGTGGCCCCGGTGGGTTCCAGGAGACCGCGGCGGGACAGCACGCGTTGCAGGTTCGTCGCGGAGACCTTGTAGCCCAGCGCCGCCGAGTACAGCGAGCGCAGCGCCGAGATGGTGAACTCCGGCGGCGCCAGGGCGAAGCCGAGGTTGGTGTAGGAGAGCTTGGCGGCCAGCCGGTTGCGGGCGCGGGCGCAGATGGCCTCGTGGTCGAACGCCGTGGGCGGCAGGGCGTCGACCGGGTGCCAGCAGGTGTCCGGGGGCACCACGGGGTCGATGTGCGAGGGCACCAGGCCGAGGAACGCGGTGGCGATGACGCGCGCGCCGGGCACGCGGGCCGGGTTGCTGAACGCGGCCAGCTGCTCGACGTGGGACAGCTGCCGCACGTCGACCTTCTCCGCCAGCTGCCGCCGGATGGAGGTCTCCACGTCCTCGTCGTCGCCGAGGCCGCCACCGGGCAGTGACCAGCGGTGAGCGTGCGGTTCCCGACCGCGCTGCCACAGCATGACCTGGAGTGACCCGGCTCTCACCTGGAGCACTGCGGCCAACACCTCATGTCCCGCGAGACCCACCCGGTGATACTATCGACCCTGTTTTCGACCGATAGGCGAAAACTGGCTCAAGGAGGAAGCATGGTCGCTACCGCCTATGTGGAGCGGGCCTCGGACGGCGCTTACGACGGCATCGCGCCCGACGCCGACTGGCGGGACGAGGTGCTGGAGCTGGCGCGCCGGCGGGACGCGGTCATCCTCGCGCACAACTACCAGCTGCCCGAGATCCAGGACATCGCCCACCACACCGGTGACTCGCTGGCCCTCAGCCGCATCGCGGCCGCGAGCGACGCGTCCACCATCGTGTTCTGCGGCGTGCACTTCATGGCGGAGACCGCCAAGATCCTGGCCCCGCACAAGACCGTGCTGATCCCGGACGAGCGCGCGGGCTGCTCGCTGGCCGACTCGATCACCGGCGAGCAGCTGCGCGCCTGGAAGGCCGAGCACCCCGGCGCCGTGGTGGTGTCCTACGTGAACACCACCGCGGAGGTGAAGGCGGAGACCGACATCTGCTGCACCTCGTCGAACGCGGTGGACGTGGTGGCCTCGATCCCGGCCGACCGGGAGGTGCTGTTCCTGCCCGACCAGTTCCTCGGCGCGCACGTCAAGCGCGAGACCGGCCGGGACAACCTGCGCGTCTGGGCGGGCGAGTGCCACGTGCACGCGGGCATCAACGGCCCCGAGCTGGCCGAGCGGGCGGCGGCGAACCCCGACGCCGACCTGTTCATCCACCCCGAGTGCGGCTGCGCGACCTCCGCGCTGTACCTCGCGGGCGAGGGCGCCGTGCCCGCGGACAAGGTGAAGATCCTCTCGACCGGCGACATGATCACCGCCGCCCGGCGCACCAGCGCGAAGTCCGTGCTCGTGGCGACCGAGGTCGGGATGCTGCACCAGCTGCGCCGCGCCGCGCCGGAGATCGACTTCCGGGCGGTCAACGACCGGGCGTCGTGCCGGTACATGAAGATGATCACGCCCGCGGCCCTGCTGCGCTCGCTGCGCGAGAACCGCGACGAGGTGCACGTGGACCCGGGTACGGCGGAGCGCGCCCGCGGGGCCGTGCAGCGCATGATCGAGATCGGGAAGCCCGGCGGCGGCGAATGACCGGCGTCCTGTGGGAGGCCCGCGCCGACCTGGTCGTGGTGGGCACCGGGGTGGCCGGGCTGACGGCGGCGCTGCGCGCGCGTGAGCTGGGGCTGCGGGTCCTGGTGGTCACCAAGGCGTCCGGTTCGGACGGCAACACCCGGTGGGCCCAGGGCGGCGTCGCGGTGGTGCTGCCGGGCGAGCACGACGAGGACGACTCGGTGGACGCGCACGTGCGCGACACCCTCGTGGCGGGCGCGGGCCTGTGCGACGAGGACGCCGTGCGGGCGATCATCGCGGGCGGGCCCGCGGCGGTGACCCGGCTGCGCGAGCGCGGCGCGGTGTTCGACGCCGCGCCCGACGGCCGGCTGGCGCGCACGCGGGAGGGCGGGCACTCGGCGTTCCGCGTGGTGCACGCGGGCGGCGACGCGACCGGCGCGGAGGTCGAGCGGGCCCTGCTGACCGCGGCCTTGGACGGGCTGGTGCCCGTGCTGGAGGACCACGTCGCGGTGGACGCGGTGCGCACGCCGCTGGGGCAGGTGTGCGGGCTGCTGGTCCTGGACGGCAACGGCGTGCCCGGCGTGCTGACCGCCCCCGCGGTGCTGCTGGCCAGCGGCGGCCTGGGCCAGCTCTACCAGGCCACCTCCAACCCGGAGGTGGCGACCGGCGACGGGCTGGCGCTGGCGCTGCGGGCGGGCGCGGTGGCGGCCGACGTGGAGTTCGTGCAGTTCCACCCGACCGTGCTCTACACCGGGCGCGGCGCGCGCGGCCGGTGCCCGCTGGTCACGGAAGCGGTGCGCGGCGAGGGCGCGGTGCTGGTCGACGCGACCGGCGCGCGGGTCATGCGCGGCGTGCACCCGCTGGAGGACCTGGCGCCCCGCGACGTCGTCGCGGCGGCGATCACCCGGCACCTGGCGGGCGCTCCCGGCGGCGTGGACGACCACGTGTTCCTCGACGCCACCGGCGTCCCGGGGTTCGCGGAGCGGTTCCCGACCGTGCGGGCGGCGTGCGCGGCGGCCGGCGTCGACCCGGCGCGCGAGCCGATCCCGGTGGCGCCCGCGGCGCACTTCGCGTGCGGCGGCGTGGTGTCCGACGTGGACGGCCGCACCGGGGTGACCGGCCTGTACGCGGCGGGCGAGGTGGCGCGGACCGGGCTGCACGGCGCGAACCGGTTGGCGTCCAACAGCCTGCTGGAGGGCCTGGTGGTCGGCACGAGGGCGGCCGCGGCGGTCGCGGCGGACCTGGCGATGGGCGTGCTGGCGCGCTGCTCCGGCACCGCCGAACTCCCGGTCGCGCCGGTGGCGGACCGGGACTCGCTGCAACGGGTGATGTCCCGGTACGCGGCGATCGGCCGCGACGCCGAGGGACTGGCGGTGGTCGGCTCGGTGCTCGACCTGTCCACCGCGGACCGCGTGCTGGGCACGCGGGAGCTGGTGGAGGACGCGGCGCTGACGGTGGCGGCGCGGGCGCTGATCGCGGCGGCGGCCGAGCGCGAGGAGTCGCGCGGCTGCCACGTGCGCACCGACTTCCCGGCGCGGGACGACGCGCGGGGCGGGCGCGGCCAGGTGGTCCGGCTCAACCCCTCGGGTCAGCCCGTGCTGGCCGACCCGGTGGCGGCGGCGAGGGGAGTGGCATGACGGTGGACAACCCGCTCGCGGGACCGGTTCCCGGGCTCGACCCGGACGACGTGCGCCGGGTGATCGCCGCGGCGCTGGCGGAGGACCTGCGGTACGGGCCCGACGCCACGACCGAGGCGACCGTGCCCGCCGACGCGGTGGCGGTGGCGGAGGTGACGCCCCGCGCGGCGGGCGTGCTCGCCGGCCTGCCCGTGGCGCTGGAGGTGTTCCGGCAGGTCACCGAGGTGGAGGTGTTCGAGCAGCGGACCGATGGCGACAAGGCGGTGCCGGGTGAGCCCGTGCTGGTGCTGCGGGGTCCGGTGCGCGGGCTGCTCACCGCCGAGCGCACCGCGCTGAACCTGGTGTGCCACCTGTCCGGGATCGCCACGCTGACCGCCGCGTGGGTGGCGGAGGTCGCGGGCACGAAGGCGGCGATCCGGGACTCCCGCAAGACCCTGCCCGGGTTGCGGCTGCTGGAGAAGTACGCGGTGCGGTGCGGCGGCGGCGTCAACCACCGGCTGGGCCTCGGCGACGCGGTGCTGATCAAGGACAACCACGTGCGGGCGGCCGGGTCGGTGCGCGCGGCGATGGCCGCCGTGCGCGCGCACGCGCCGCGGTTGTCGTGCGAGGTCGAGGTGGACTCGCTGGCGCAGCTGGACGAGGCGGTGGCGGAGGGCGCGGAGCTGGTGCTGCTGGACAACTTCACCGTCGCCGACTGCGCCGAGGCCGTGCGGCGCGCGGGCGGGGTGCGGCTGGAGGCGTCCGGCGGGCTGACCCTGGACGTGGCCCGCGCCTACGCCGAGACGGGGGTGGACTACCTCGCCGTGGGTGGGCTGACGCACTCGGCGCCGGCCCTCGACCTGGGGCTGGACCTGCGGTGACGTGACCGCGCCCGCGCCCGCGCCCGTGCCCGTGGGGGTGCGGGCGCGGTCGGGTCGGCCCGCGTCAGGACCGGCCGGGGTCGTCGGTCGCGGGCCGCTCCAGCCGGTCGTGGTCCCCGCCGCGCGGGTCGGGGGTCGGGTCGTAGTACGCGCACAGCTCGTCCTGCTGCTCCCGCGACATGTGCTGGTCGGAGACGTCGATCCGCGGCGCGCCCCGCACCGTCCGCTTGGCCAGGGGCACGGTGATGGTGCCGGTGCCCACGGTCGCGTCCCGGATCGGGACGAACGTCTCCCTGAGCCCGAGCAGGCCGGTGTGCACCGACGCCCACACGGGCCGCCCGTCGCGGTCGTCGAGCCAGATCTGCTTCACCGCGCCGATCCGCTCGCCGTGCTCGTCGATGACCTCGCACTCGTACAGGCGGTCGACTTCGGCCTGGTCGCTCATGGCCGGGTTCCCTTCGCTGTCGTGGACCTGCGACAGAGGGCTTCCCGGCCTGCTCGCGCGGTTCGCCGTGGGCCACCCGCACGGGTGATGAGCCTCCCCCGGAAGGGGTCAGAGCCTGCGGTTCACCAGCACCGGCAGGGTGCGGCGCGCCTGCTCGACGCTGCCCGCGTCCACGTCGACCAGGACCACCCCGGGCTCCGCGCCCAGCTGCTCGACCACCGCGCCCAGCGGCGAGGCCACCGTGCTGAACCCGATGCCGGTCGGCGCGCCCCCGTCGCCGGCCCCCTCGGGACCCACCGGGGGCTCGGCCTGGCCGCACGCCAGGACCCACGACGTGCAGTCCAGCGCGCGGGCGCGGACCAGCAGCTCCCACTGCTCCCGCTTGCCCGGACCGGCGCCCCACGACGCGCACAGCAGCACGGCCGTCGCGCCCCGGTCGGCCAGGGACCGGAACAGCTCGGGGAACCGCACGTCGTAGCAGGTGGCCAGGCCGAACACGATGCCGTCCACGGCGAAGACCACCGGCTGGGCGCCGGGCGCGACGGTGCGCGACTCGGCGAAGCCGAACGCGTCGAACAGGTGGATCTTGTCGTACCCCGCGTGGTGGCCGCCGCCGGTGACCAGCAGGGTGTTGGCCACCCGGCCGTCCGGCGCCGGGGTGAACATGCCCGCCACGACGACCACGCCGTGCTCCTCGGCGATGCCGCGCACCGCGCCGGCCCACGGCCCGTCCAGCGGCTCGGCCACCGGGCCGAGCGGCACGCCGAACCGGCACATGGCGGCCTCCGGGAACACCACCACCCCCGCGCCCCGCTCGGCGGCGCGCGCGGTCTCGACGCGCACCAGGTCGAGGTTGGCCGCCGGGTCGGCGGAGGAGGTGATCTGGCACAGGGCGACGCGCATACCTCCCACTCTAGGTAGTGTCGGGTTCCGTGCGCCCCCTCCTGCCCACGCTCGTCGTCGCCGCCCTCCTCGCCGCCGCGGGGTGCACGGGCGACACCACACCGAGCGCGGCGGGCACCCCGGACGGCAGCGCGCTCGTGCTGGCCGACGCGGTCGAGCCGACCACGCTGAACCCGCTGCTCGGCTACGGCCGCGAGGGCGTGTCCAAGATCTACGACGGCCTGGTCGAGCACCGGGCGGACGGCTCCGTGGGGCCCCGGCTGGCCGCCGAGCCGCCGACCCCCGCCGCCGACGGCCTGAGCTGGACCGTCCAGCTGCGGCGGGACGTCGCGTTCACCGACGGCACGACCTTCGGGCCCGAGGACGTGGTGGCCACCTACCGGGCGCTGCTGGACCCGGCGGCCGGTTCGACCGAGCGCGCCGCCTACGACGGGCTGACCGGCGTGGAGCAGCTGGACGCGGACACCGTCCGGTTCACCCTCGCGCGGCCCCGGGCGGCGTTCCCCCACCTGCTGGTGCTCGGCATCCTGCCCAGCGAGGCCCTGGGCGTGCCGCTGGCGGACGTCACCCCGGTCGGCACCGGTCCCTACCGGCTGGTCGAGTGGGCCAGGGGCGACCGGATGGTGCTGGAGGCCAACGCCGCCCACTTCGGCGGCGAGCCGGAGATCCGCAAGCTGACCGTGGTGTTCGTGCCGGACGACAACACGCGCGCCCAGCGGATGCAGGCGGGGGAGTTCGACGGCACCGAGCTGCCGCCCCGGCTGGCCGCCGCGTTCGGCAACGCCAACGGGATGCGCGTGCTCACCCACCGCAGCGCCGACCTGCGCGCGGTGACCATGCCCGCGGGCCCGGTGACCGGCGACGGCGCCATCCGGATGGCGCTCAACCACGCGGTCAACCGCAAGGGCCTGGTGGACAACCTGCTCGGCGGCAAGGGCGCCCCGGAGAGCACGCCGGTGCCCGCCGCGCTGCCGGAGTTCGTCGAGACCGCCGCCGAGTTCACCCACGACCGGGCCCAGGCCGAGCTGCTGCTCGACCAGGCGGGCTGGTCGCGCGGCCCGGACGGCGTGCGCGCGCGCGACGGCGTGCCCGCCCGGTTCACGCTCATGTACCCGATCGGCGACGTGGTGCGCGCCGACCTGGCCACCGGGTTCGCCGCGGACGCCAAGGCGGTCGGCGTGGAGGTGCAGCTGGCCGGCCTGGGCTGGGACGCCATCCCGGCCCGGCTCGGCGCGGACGCCCTGCTGCACGGCGGCGGCAGCCCGTTCGACCCCGACCTGGCCGTGCACCAGCGGCTGCACACCGGCAACCCGTGGGGCTACGCGAACCCGCAGGTGGACGCGGCCCTGGACGCCGGGCGGTCGCTGCTGGACCCGGCCCAGCGTGCGGCGGCGTACAAGCAGCTCCAGCGGGCGTACGTGGCCGCGCCGGGCATGGTCGTGCTGGCCTCGGTGCAGCACACGTACGTGGTGCGCGAGAACTGGAACGGTTACCAGGAGGTCGTGGACCCCTACACGCGCGGCGCGCTGTCGTGGGGGCCGTGGTGGAACCTGGAGAAGTGGACGCCCCGCTAGCCCACCTGGAGGACCGCACGTGATCGCCTTCCTCGACTCCGCCGGTTCGTCGCTGCCCCCGCGGGAGGTGCTGGACGAGGTCGTCGGGCACCTGCGGCGGGAAGCCGAGATCGGCGGGTACGCGGCCGCCCGGGAGCGCGCCGACGACCTGGCCGCGGGGTACGGCGTGCTGGCGGAGCTGCTGGGCGCCGAACCCGACGAAATCGCCTTCACCGACAGCGCCACCCGGTCGTGGCTGGCCGCGTTCGACGCGGTGCCGCTCGGCCCCGGCGACCGGGTGCTGATCAGCGAGGCCGAGTACGCGGGCACCGCGATCCCGATCCTGCACCGCGCCCGCGAGGCCGGGTACGAGGTCGACGCGGTGCCGTCCGACGCGAGCGGCCAGCTCGACCTGGAGGCGCTGGAGGAGGCGCTCGACGAGCGGGTCAAGCTGGTGTCCCTGGTGCACGCGCCCACCAACAGCGGCCTGGTCAACCCGGTGCGCGAGGTGGTCGAGGCGGCGCACCGGGTGGGCGCGCTGGTGCTGCTGGACGCGTGCCAGTCGATCGGCCAGCTGCCCGTGCGGGCCGACGAGCTGGGCGCGGACCTGATCTCCGGCACCGGCCGCAAGTGGCTGCGGGGCCCTCGGGGCACCGGCGTGCTGGTGGTGCGGCGCGCGGCGGCCGACCGCCTCCGGCCGCGGCTGGTGGACCTGCACGGCGCCGAGTGGGTGGGGCCGCGCGAGGTGCGGCTGCGGCGGGACGCGCGGGTCTACGAGATCTGGGAGTCGAGCGTGGCCGACCGGCTGGGCCTCATCGCGGCGGCCCGGCACGCGCTGGCCCGGGGGCTGGACGTAATCGAGCGGGAGGTGGCCGAGCGCGCCGGGAGGCTGCGGGAGGGGCTGGCCGGGCTGCCCGGGGTGGCGGTGCACGACGTGGGCGTGCGGCGGTCCGGCATCGTCACGTTCACCGTGGCGGGGGTCGCGCCGCAGGAGGTGCGGGACCGGCTGGCCGCCGAGGGCGTGGTGGTGAGCACCAGCGGCGCGTCGTCCACGCTGCTGGACATGGGCCGACGCGGGCTCGACGAGGTGGTGCGGGCGTCGCCGCACTACTTCGTCGAGCCCGCCGAGCTGGATCAGGCCCTGGCGGCGATCGGCGGCTTGCGCCCGTGACCGGGTCTTGCGGGACCGGGTCGATCACGTGGTGATCGTCGTCGCGACACCCACCTGCTGGGCCACCGGGGTCCAGATGTCGGTGTCGACGCCGGGGGTCGAGATGGAGACGACGAGGCCGTAGCGGGCGTCGTGGTCGACCCGGCCGCGCGCGGCTCGTTCCTTCCACCAACCGCCGACCGGGTAGACCGCCAGCACCCCGCGTCGCGCCAACCCGGCCGCGGTCCCGGTCCAGATGTCGGTGTGCAGTGAACCGGAAGTGCGTCGGGCCTCGGGTCCGAAGACCCATTCCCCGGTTTCCCCGGCCGGGGCAGGGCGCTTCTCGCCTTCGTCCAGGGCCTTGCGGTTGAGGCGTTTGTGGAATTCCTCGTCGGACTCCGTCGAACGCCGCACGTCGAACCGCAGACCGTGGGAGGCGTAGTTGTAGCGGCCGTTCCACCCGCGCCGGGCCGGGTTGGGCTCGATGAAGTAGGACAGGGTCACCCGTAGCCGGGCGGCGGTGGCGCCGAGGTCGGTGAGCACGTCCGTCGGCCAGGGGAGGTCGTGGAAGTGGATCTCCCCGAGCTTGTCGGCCCGGAACGGCGTGATGGTCTCCTGCGTGATGAGGGTCAGCGCGTCCTCGGCGCTCCGGGTGGCCCTCGTGAGGTCGGGGACCCCCATGCCGTAGCGGCGCAGGAAAACGCGCTTGTCCCGCTTCTTCGACATCCCTTCCAGGCGGGCGAGCATGGCCGGGGTCCACTCGGCGGAGTGAACGATCAGGCCCCGTACGGTTTCCGGCCACAGCGCCGGGTAGTCGGCTGTGATCCGGGCGGCGAGGTGGGCTGCCTGAGCCGTGGCGGCGCTGGTGGCGCCCGCGGTGGTCAGCTGACGGCTGCTCCCCGCCGTCGAGCGGGTCATGGGCGCGCGGGTGGTCAGCAGCTCCAGCGCGCCCACGGAATGGCGTTCCGAGCCGTCGGGGGACTCGGCGACGTTGCCCCCCTCCAGGACGACCTCCGGCTTGACCGGCCACCTGGTGCCGAACGAGACAGAGGTGCGGCTGAAGGGTGACAGCTCACCCCGCGGGGCGAGCGGGCTCCATCCGTCGTAGACGGCGGGTGAGTCCGCGAACTTGTCCCGCTCGGTGAAGGCCCCGACCGTGAGCACGTTCCAGGCTTGTGCCGGGTCCTGCACGGGTTCGACGTCGCTCCGGGCCAGGTGGTCGTGGTCGAAGGCGGTCACGTTGCCGGCGGACACGATGAACAGCCGGTGCGCGTCCGGGTCGGCTTCGTCGAGCAGCGTCAGGCCGGTGCCGGATTCGACGACACCGCGCCCCGCGGCCAAGGCGTCCAGCGAGGCCGACCAGGAGGTCGGTTTGCCCGACACCGGCTTACCCGTGCCGTCCGGGGACGGTGCGGGGGTGACGGCGGTGACGGCCATCGAGTACGCGCGGCGTCGACGGGTTCCACCGATCTCCACCGCTGCGACGCCCGCAGCGGTGATCGCGCCGTAGAGGTGGGGCTCGTTGTCCGGGAAGCCGGGTGGCGGGAGCAGCTTGAGCGATTCCAGCCTGTGCCGCAGGTGGACGGGGCTGTTGGCGTTCACGGCCTCGGCCAGGTCGCCGTAGAGCGCGAGGCCGGCCATCCGGGTTCCGTGGCCGTCGTCGTCGAACTCGGCGGGCCACCGCGGGTCCGCGACGTGGCAGTCCCTCGGTTCGAGGGAACCGTTCAACAGGGGGTGCGCGCGGTGCACCCCGGTGTCCACCACGCAGACGGCGGGAGCGCTCGCCCCGGCCGGCACCACCAGCCGGGCCAGGTCGTCGATGAACCCACCCTGCGTCGCGGCGTCCTCGTCCGCCAGGAATTCGGCGCGGTGGTGGGGGCCGCGCAACTCGGCGATGTCGTCGAGGACCGCCAGGGCCGAGATCAGCTGTCGCGCTGTCGTGCGCACGAGGACCACGGTCCGGGTGCCGAACCCGAGGGCCCGGCTGCCGACCCGCATGTCGACACCGTCGGCGTAGGCGCGCAACCTGGCCGGTTCGGCACCGTCCCGGCGGCGCAGCCACAGTTCCCACCACACCTGCTCGTCCACGGCGGGGAACCGCGTGGCCGGATCGGTCCACAGCGCTTCGACCGAGGCCAGGCGAACGGCGTGGACCCGGTCCACGAGGTTGCGGTTGGCGGGGTTGTTCTTGTCGGCGGAGGCGAGGTACTCGTCCAGGCGTTTGAAGAAGTAGCTCATCGTGCCCTCGGGCACGAAGACCGTCGCCCACTGCACGCACTGCCCGTCAACCTCGTCGACGCGGACCGAGCGGAGTTCGGGGTGGGTGGTCCCGGTACGGGGGTCGAGGCTGTCCAGCGCCAGTTCGATGCCGGGGAAGCTCTCGAACGTCACGTAGGTGCCGGGCACGGCGTCCGGCACGACGACCTGGCCGCGCTCCCGCCGAGCGCGGGCCTCGTGCTCGGCCGCTTCGAGCCCGCGGCGGATCGAGGTCACGTGAGCGCGTCGGTCCGCCGGCGAGGGGGGCTCCCGGGTATCTCCACCCGAGCCGACGGGCGTGTAGTCGGCGGCGGAACAGCGGCCAGAGATGATCAGGTGGGTCTTGTCGCGCTCCGCCATGCACCCTCGAACGTCGATCAACCGGTGTGGTCGGCCCTCCGGGCCTGCAGGGCACTGCACAACGCCACCGTGGTCACCGGTCCGCCACCGGTCAGGATCGCGTCCTTCGCGGCGAGTTCGGCGGCGATCGTGATTTCGCCCTGGCTCAACCCCTCGGCGGCTCGATCGATCTCCGCCCAGTTCAACCCCGCGACGTCCACGGTGGCCAACCGGTTCCTGATCACCTGCCGAGCCACCGCAGGATCGGGAACAGGATATTCGATCACCGCATCGAATCGACGAAAAATCGCCCGATCGAGGAGTTGCGGGTGGTTGGTCGCGGCGATCAGAAGACTCTCGGAGGAATGGCCTTCCAAGAACTGCAGAAAGGAGTTGAGAACTCTTCGGATCTCGCCGACGTCGTTGCCGTGGACCCGTTCGCCGGCCAGCGCGTCCACCTCGTCGAAGAGGTACACCCCCCGGGTCTCGGCGAGGGCGTCGAAGATCAGGCGCATCTTGGCGGCGGTTTCGCCCATGAACTTCGTGATCAGCCCGTCGAGGCGGATCGCGAAGAGCGGCAGCCGCAGCTCGCCCGCCATGACCTTGGCCGACATCGTCTTCCCGGTTCCCGGTGCCCCGGTGAGCAGCAGGCGCCGAACCGGCTGGAAGCCGTACGAGTGCAGGCGATCGGCCTGGCGCTGTTCCAGGATGATGCGCTCGAGCCGCTGCCGCACGTCCGGGCTGAGCGACATGTCGGCCAGGGTGAGTTCCGGGTAGCTCACGCTCAACAGCTGGGCGAGTTCACCGCGGGGCTGCGCGACCGCGACGAGTTTGCCGTGCGCGACCGCGGACGTCGACCGCCGGCGCAGGGTGTCGACCAGCTCCTTCAGCTCCTGGGCGAACCTCCCGTGCCCGTTGCGGGCCGCACCTGCGGCGACCTGGAGCGCGACGGAGTAGAACCGGGTGTCGTCGCCTTCCCCGTGACTCTTGACCAGTGCCTTGACCTGGTCCGCCGTTGCCACCGGATCCTCACCTCCTGCCGCGCGCGGACGGGACGCTCGGCCGCCGCCGAACGATAGCGCCGGCGCTCCCGCCAGCTTCCCACGCCCGGTGCGTTCCGGCTGCTCACCCGGGGTTCGCGTGGAACCCCGGGTGAACGACCGGGCGGGCTCGACCGGTGGCGCGCGTCTCCGCGCCACCGGTCGAGCCCGCCGAGCTGGATCAGGCCCTGGCGGCCGTCAGCAGGTGCGCCCGGTGATGCGCGGGACGCAGTCGGTGTAGTCCAGCAGCAGCTGGACCGCGGTGTCGTTGCGCGAGGTCTGGGCGGCGATCAGGGTGTCGCGCGGGTAGAAGCCGCTCGTGCCGCTGGCCGACCTCGGGTACATCTCGAAGGTGTAGCTCCAGATCTTGTGGGCGGCCCACATCCAGTCGTCCACCGAGCCGTCGGTGATGTAGAGGTCGCTGGCCTGCTGCGGGGTGTACCCGTTCAGCGAGGCCATCCGCCGGCCCATCGTCTGGAACACGTTGGCCTGGGTGGCGTCGAGGCCGGCCGCGGTGTCGTTGTAGGTGTAGCCGTACGGCCAGAGGATCAGCTCCGAGAACGTGTGCCAGTCGATGTGCGACTTGATCTGCTGCACACCGCCGACCACGCGGCTGTTGGTGAAGTCGCGGACCCGGGCGACCTCCGGCGCGGAGAACGCCGCCGTGCCGCGGTAGGTGTCGCTGGACCCGCTGCCGCTGGAGCCGCCGCAGCAGCCCCACTGGTAGCCCCAGTTGCGGTTGGGGTCGGTGCCGGTGGCGGTCGAGTTCGGCTGCCGGTTCTTGCGCCACGCCCGGAACGAGCCGGTCGCGATGTCGTACTCCGCGCCGTCCGGGTTGACGCTGGGGATGACCCAGATCTCCCGGCTGTCGACCGTGCTCTTGATGGCCGAGTTGGACGCGTAGTTGTCCGTGTACCGCTTGATGATGTGCAGGCACATCTCCACGGTCAGGTGCTCGCGGGCGTGCTGGTTGCAGGTGAACAGCGCCTCGGGCTCGGACTCGTCGACCGAGGGGTTGTCGCTGATCTTGACCGCCCACAGGTCGCGGCCCTGGTAGGACTTGCCGATGCTGCGCAGCGAGACCAGGTTCGGGTGGTCCGCCACGGCCTGGTTCAGCTCGGCGGTCATCTCCGCGAAGTTGTGGTAGCCGGTGTAGCCGGACGGGAAGTCCTGCGCGCCGACCTCGCCGGTCGGGTCGGTGAAGTCCGCCTTGCCCAGGTCCGCGAGCTGGGCGTCCGCGTCACCGAGGTTGTTCAGGGGCAACCCGGTGGCGCGCAGCAGCAGGTGCTGGCGTGGTTCGGCGATGACGGTGAGCTTGTCGCCGGTCTGACCGAGCACGTCGACCCCGGTCCGGGCGATCTTCGTGCGGGCCTCCGGCGTGGTCGCGGTGACCTCGAAGACGGTGCGCTGGGGCGCCTGGGCCGTCGCCGGCTGCGCGGACCCGGTGTGCAGGGGGAGCACCAGGGTCGCGCTCGCGACCAGCGCGGCGGCCACGAGGCCGCGCCGCTTGCTGAACATGGAGCCTCCATCATGGGCAGGGTTGCGACGGAGATGTGCCCACGCAGCGTTGCCCTTCGATCACGGATCGAGGTAGCCCCCGTTGGTCGGGTTCACCACATCGGTCCCGGGCTGACAGTTGACGGAATTCGCGACCGCTTACCCTTGGACCATGCTCAACCGCATCGACCTGCGAGGTCGGGTCCCGTCCGCCGCCGAACTGCGCGCCGCGCTGCCGCGCGCCGAGGTCGACGTGGACGCGGTGCTGCACCACGTGCGGCCGATCGTGGAGGACGTCCGGGACCGCGGCGTCGAGGCCGTGCTGGAGCACACCGAGCGGTTCGACCACGTCCGCCCCGCCGCCGTCCGGGTGCCCGCCGCCGAGCTGGAGCGCGCGCTGGTCGAGCTGGACCCGGCCGTGCGCGCCGCCCTGGAGGAGTCCGTCGCCCGCGCCCGCCGGGTCCACGCCGACCAGCGCCGGACCGACACGACCACCCAGGTCGTGCCCGGCGGGACGGTGACCGAGCGGTGGGTGCCGGTCGCCCGGGTCGGCCTCTACGCGCCCGGCGGCCTGGCCGTCTACCCGTCCACCGTGGTGATGAACGTGGTGCCGGCGCAGATCGCCGGGGTCGGGTCGCTGGTGGTCTGCTCGCCGCCGCAGGCGGAGTTCGGCGGCCTGCCGCACCCGACGATCCTGGCCGCCGCCGCGCTGCTCGGGGTGACCGAGGTGTGGAGCGCGGGCGGCCCCATGGCGATCGCCCTGCTGGCCTACGGCGGCACGGACACCGACGGCTCGCCCCTGGAGCCCGTCGACGTGGTGACCGGGCCCGGCAACATCTACATGACCGCGGCCAAGCGGCTGCTGCGCGGCCTGATCGGCATCGACTCCGAGGCCGGGCCCACCGAGATCGCGATCCTGGCCGACGAGACCGCCGACCCGGTGCACGTGGCGGCCGACCTGGTCAGCCAGGCCGAGCACGACACGCTGGCCGCGAGCGTGCTGGTGACCACCTCGGTGGAGCTGGCCGACGCGGTGGACGTCGAGCTGGAGCGGCAGGTCGGCGCGACCAAGCACAGCGAGCGCGTCCGCACCGCGCTGCGCGGCCGGCAGTCCGGCACCGTGCTGGTGTCGAGCGTGGACGAGGGCCTGCGGGTGGTCGACGTGTACGCGGCCGAGCACCTGGAGGTCCAGACCGCCTCCGCCCGCGAGGTGGCCGCCCGGGTGCGGGCGGCGGGCGCGGTGTTCGTGGGCGCGCACTCGCCGGTGTCGCTGGGCGACTACTGCGCGGGCTCGAACCACGTGCTGCCCACCGGCGGCTGCGCGCGGCACTCGTCGGGGCTGTCGGTGCAGACCTTCCTGCGGGGCATCCACGTCGTGGACTACAGCGAGGAGGCCCTGCGCGAGGTCGCGCCGCACGTCGTGGCGCTGGCCAACGCAGAGGACCTGCCCGCGCACGGCCAGGCGGTCACCGCGAGGTTCGGCGGATGAGGCCGGTCGGGGAGCGGGTGGAGCTGAGCGACCTCCCCCTGCGGGAGGACCTGCGCGGCCGCACGCCCTACGGCGCGCCCCAGCTCGACGTGCCCGTGCGGCTGAACACCAACGAGAACCCGTACCCGCCGTCGCCCGCCCTGGTCGAGGACGTGGCCAAGGAGGTCGCGGCGGTGGCGGCCGAGCTGCACCGCTACCCGGACCGGGACGCGGTGGCGCTGCGCGAGGACCTGGCGGCCTACCTGGCGTCGGCCACGGGCGTGCCGCTGACCGCGGCCAACCTGTGGGCGGCCAACGGGTCGAACGAGATCCTCCAGCAGGTCCTCCAGGCGTTCGGCGGGCCGGGCCGCACGGCGCTGGGCTTCGAGCCGTCGTACTCGATGCACCCGATCATCGCGGCGGGCACGCGCACCGAGTGGGCGCCCACGCCGCGCCGCGCGGACTTCTCGCTGGACGTGGCGCGGGCGGCGGAGGTCATCGCCGAGCGCGCGCCCGACGTGGTGTTCGCGACCAGCCCGAACAACCCGACCGGGCAGAGCCTGCCGCTCGACGACCTGCGCGTGCTGGTCGAGGCCGCGCCGGGCGTGGTCGTGGTGGACGAGGCGTACGCGGAGTTCTCCTCGCGGCCGAGCGCGGTGGAGCTGCTGGCCGAGCACCCGGCGAAGCTGATCGTGAGCCGGACCATGAGCAAGGCGTTCGCGTTCGCGGGCGGGCGGCTGGGCTACCTGGCCGCCGCGCCCGCCGTGGTGGACGCGCTGCTGCTGGTCCGGCTGCCCTACCACCTGTCCGCGCTGACCCAGGCGGCGGCGCGCGCGGCCCTGCGCCACGCGCCGGAGACCCTGGGCTCGGTGGCGAAGCTCGCCGCCGAGCGGGACCGGGTGGTGGCCGAGCTGTCCGAGCTGGGCTTCTCGGTCGTGCCGAGCGACGCGAACTTCGTGCTGTTCGGCTGGTTCACCGACACGCGGGCCGCGTGGCGGTCCTACCTGGAGCGCGGTGTGCTCATCCGGGACGTCGGCATCACCGGGCACCTGCGGGTGACGGTCGGCACCCCGGCGGAGAACGACGCGTTCCTCGCGGCGAGCAAGGAGGTTGACCGGTGAGCCGGGTCGGCAAGGTGGAGCGGACCACCAGGGAATCGTCGGTGCGCGTCGAGGTGGACCTCGACGGGACCGGGCAGGTCGAGATCGCCACGGGGGTGCCGTTCTACGACCACATGCTGACCGCGCTGGGCGTGCACGGGTCGTTCGACCTGGTGGTCCGGGCGACCGGCGACGTGGAGATCGACGCGCACCACACCGTGGAGGACGTGGCGATCGTGCTCGGGCAGGCGCTGCGCGAGGCGCTGGGCGACAAGAAGGGCATCCGCCGGTTCGGCGACGCCTGGATCCCGATGGACGAGACGCTGGCGCACGCGGCGGTGGACGTGTCCGGCCGCCCGTACTGCGTGCACGTGGGCGAGCCGGAGCAGTTCAACGCCTTCACCATCGGCGGGAACTACCCGTTCGTGCTCAACCGGCACGTGTTCGACTCGCTGGCGTTCCACGCGGGCATCGCCCTGCACGTGCGCGTCGAGTACGGCCGCGACCCGCACCACATCACCGAGGCGCAGTTCAAGGCGATCGCCAGGGCGCTGCGCGCGGCCGTGGAGCCGGACCCCCGCGTGGGCGGCGTGCCCTCCACGAAGGGTGTGCTCTAGGTGTCGAAGGAGCTGGTCGTCCTCGGCCTGCTCGCGCTGGCGGGGTTCCTGGGCGGTGGGGTCTACAGCACGTGGAAGACCGCCCGGGGCCTGTCGGTGGTGCTCGCGGTGCTGACCGCGCTGGCCCTGGGCGGCGTGCTGCTCTGGCTGCTGTAGGGGCTCATGCCGGGTGTTCCCGCAGGTAGGCGGGCGGCACCGCGGCGGCCAGCCACACGCCGTTCGCGCTCACCCGGAACTCGTGGCCGGCGGCGCGCATGGCCGCCGCGTCGACCTCCAGCACCACCGGCCTGCCCCGGCGCGACCCGACCCGCACGGCCGTCTCCACGGTCGCCGACAGGTGCACGTCGTGCCGACTCATGGGCCGCAGCCCGTCGCGCAGGATGTCGGGCAGCGCCGTGCCCACCGTCCCGTGGTAGAGCACTGCGGGCGGCTCGGCCGCGGCCAGGCCCAGCTCCACGGGCACGCTGTGGCCCTGGCTGGCGCGGATGCGCCCGTCGACCACCTCGTAGCGCTTCTTGTCGTTGAGCGCCACGACCTCCAGCACGTGGTCCCGGCCCACGCCGAGCGCCGCCACGAACTCGTCCAGGTCCACCCAGCCGGCCGCGTCGAGCACCAGGCCCGCCCGCCCCGGGTCGTGGCGGAGCACCTTGGACATCCGCTTCGACAGGCGGATCACCTCTTCTTCCCGCACCGACCCAGTCCAGCACGCCGCCGCAAGCGGGTTTCCTACAGCCCGCCCTCGCCGGCCGGCTTGAGCTTCGGCGCGCCGGGGCCGTTCGCGGCCTGCTCGTCCTGGAAGTTGTGCAGGTAGCAGCTGCGCAGCGACAGGCACCCGCACCCGATGCACGAGGTCAGCCGGTCGCGCAGCCGCTGGAGCGCGTCGATCCGCGCGTCCAGCTCGGCCTGCCAGGTGGTGGACAGCCTGCTCCAGTCGGACTTGGTCGGCGTGCGGCCGTCCGGCAGCGCGGCCAGCGCCTGCTGCACGTCCTCCAGCGAGAGCCCCACCCGCTGGGCGGTGCGGATGAACGCCAGCCGGCGCAGCACCGACCGCGCGTACCGGCGCTGGTTGCCCGCGGTCCGCTCGGACGCGATGAGCCCCCGTTCCTCGTAGAACCTCAGGGCGGTGTGCGGCACGCCGCTGCGGTCGGCCACCTGGCCGATGGTCAACGTGTCGGGCAACTTGCTCACGTGCCCATCCTATGGGTTGACCTCGACTTAAGTCGAGGTTGTTCGCTGGGGTCATGGCAGTCACGAGCGAGCCGGCGCACGCGGAGCTGCGCGCGTTGTTCCGGCGGATGACCGGGGACGAGAAGCACGAGTGGGCGGCCGCGTCCACCCTCGACGTGCTGTGGGTGCTCTACGACCGGGTGCTGGACGTCTCGCCGGACCGGGTGGACGACCCGGACCGCGACCGGTTCCTGCTGTCGAAGGGGCACGGGCCGATGGCCTACTACGCGGTGCTGGCGGCCAAGGGCTACCTGGAACCGTCCACCCTGGACGACTGGACGGCGTGGGACTCGCCGCTGGGGCAGCACCCGGACCGCGTGCTGGTGCCCGGCGTCGAGATCGGCAGCGGGTCGCTGGGCCACGGCCTGCCGATCGCCGTCGGCACCGCGCTGGGCCTGCGCCTCCAGGGGCGCGCCGCCCGGACGGTGGTGCTGGTCGGCGACGCCGAGCTGGACGAGGGCAGCAACCACGAGGCGATCGCGCTGGCCGGGCGGCTGGCGCTGGACCGGCTCACCACCGTGGTGGTGGACAACGAGTCCGGCACGCACGGCTGGCCCGGCGGCGTGGCGCGCCGGTTCGAGGTCGAGGGGTGGCAGTCGTCCACTGTGGATGGAAGGGACCAGGGCGCGCTGCACGCGGCGCTCACGCGGGAGCACACCGGGCGGCCGCTGGTCGTGGTGGCGCGGATCGAGGAGGGGCGATGACGACCATGCGGCAGGTGTTCGTGGACACCGTCGAGGAGGTCATGCGGCACGACCCGCGCGTGGTCGTGGTGATCGCGGAGATCTCGCGCGACGCCTTCCGGCCCCAGGACCGGCTGATCAACGTCGGCATCCGCGAGCAGGCCATGGTCGGCGTGGGCGCGGGGCTGGCGCTGGCCGGGCTGCGGCCCGTGGTGCACAGCTACGCGCCGTTCCTGGTCGAGCGGCCGTTCGAGCAGGTCAAGCTGGACTTCGGGCACCAGGACGTGGGCGGGGTGCTGGTCGGCATCGGCGGCTCCTACGACGACCCGGCGTGGGGCCGCACGCACCAGGCGCCCGGCGACGTGGCGCTGCTCGACACGCTGCCCGGCTGGACCGTGCACGTGCCCGGCCACGCGGGCGAGGTGGAGCCGGTCGTGCGGGCCGCGCTGGCCGGTGACGACCGGGTCTACCTCAGGCTGTCCCTGCGGCAGAACGCCGCGCCGCTCCCGGTGGTCGAGGGGTTCACCGAGGTGCGGCGCGGCGGGCGGGGCGTGGTGGTGGCGGTCGGGCCGCTGCTCGACACCGCCCTGGCCGCCACCGAGGGGACCGACGTGACCGTGCTGTACGCCTCGCGGGTCCGCCCGTTCGACGCCGCCGGGCTGCGCGCGGCCGTCGCGCGGACCGGCCGGGCCGACGTGCTGCTGGTCGAGCCCTACCTGGAGGGCACGTCCGCGCACCACGTGGCCGAGGCGCTGGCCGACGTGCCGCACCGGCTGCGGTCGCTGGGCGTGCGGCGGGACGCCGAGCTGCGCGCCTACGGCACCGCCGAGGACCACGACTCGGCGCACGACCTCGACGTGCTCGGCGTGGCCGCGGCCGCGCGTCGGATGTTCGACCACCCGGCGGCTGCGGCATGATCCCTACCCGTGAGCGTGCCGAGAACCCTGATCTGGACACCCGCGCCGACGGCGGAGCTCCAGCTGAACCTGCACCGCGCGGTCGTGGGCCCGGCCGCGCTGGTCCCGGTGACGTCCGGGACGGTGCTGCTGCCGCGCAGGCAGATCGGGTTCCCGGCGGCGCTGCGGTTGGCCGAGCAGGTGCGCCGGACCGGCGTGCCCGCGCTGCTGGTGCGCTGGAGCCCGGCCGGTGAGGTGTGGACGGACGGCGAGGCGGCCGGCTACACGGGGGCGCCCCGCCGGCTGGTCGGGCTCGTCCGCTGGTGGCGGCTCGACGCCCGGCCCGGCGCGGCGGACCTGCCCGGCGACGTGACCGAGGTCAGGGCCCTGGTCGACGAGGGCCGCGCGGACGCCTGGGTGACCAACCTCCCGTCCGGGGCGGGCCTGCCGATCAACACCGTGCTGCCCGTGGTGCCCGTGACGCAGGGCGGCTCACCGCTGGCCTAGTAGCCTGGGCGTTGTGGCACGAGTCGTCGTTTTGGACTACGGATCCGGCAACCTCCGCTCCGCCGAGCGCGCGCTCCAGCGCGTCGGCGCCGAGGTGGAGGTCACGGCGGACCACCGGGCGGCCCTCGACGCCGACGGCCTGGTGGTGCCCGGCGTGGGCGCGTACGCGGCGTGCGTGGAGGGCCTGAACGCGGTCCGGGGCGGCCGGCTGATCGGGCAGCGGCTGGCCGGCGGCCGTCCGGTGCTGGGCATCTGCGTGGGCATGCAGGTCCTGTTCGAGCGGGGCATCGAGCACGGCGTGGAGTCCGAGGGCTGCGGCGAGTGGCCGGGCACGGTCGAGCGGCTGGAGGCCCCGGTCGTGCCGCACATGGGCTGGAACACGGTCCGGGCACCGGGGGGGACCCGGCTGTTCGCGGGCCTGGACCCGGACACCCGGTTCTACTTCGTGCACTCCTACGCGGTGCGCCGGTGGGAGCTGCCGGAGGGCGGCCCGCTCAGGGCGCCGCTGGTGACGTGGTCCTCGCACGGCGGTGACGACTTCGTCTCGGCGGTCGAGAACGGGCCGCTGTGGGCGACCCAGTTCCACCCGGAGAAGTCCGGCGACGCGGGCGCGCACCTGCTGGAGAACTGGCTCGGCACCCTCAACTAGGCTGTTCGCGTGACCTTCACGCTGCTCCCGGCCGTTGACGTGGCCGATGGCCAGGCGGTCCGGCTCGTCCAGGGCGAGGCCGGCACCGAGACCTCCTACGGCGACCCGCTGGACGCCGCGCTCGCCTGGCAGCGCGACGGCGCGGAGTGGGTCCACCTGGTGGACCTCGACGCCGCGTTCGGCCGGGGGAGCAACCGCGAGCTGCTGGCCCGGGTGATCGGGCGGCTCGACGTGAAGGCGGAGCTGTCCGGCGGCATCCGCGACGACGAGTCGCTGGCCGCCGCGCTGGCCACCGGTTGCGCGCGGGTGAACCTGGGCACGGCCGCCCTGGAGGACCCGGTGTGGTGCGCGAAGGCCATCGCCGAGCACGGCGACAAGGTCGCGGTCGGCCTGGACGTGCGCATCGGCGAGCGCGGCTACCGGGTGGCCGGGCGCGGCTGGACCACCGACGGCGGCGACCTGTGGGACGTGCTGGAGCGGCTGGACCGCGACGGCTGCGCCCGCTACGTGGTGACCGACGTGAGCAAGGACGGCACGCTCCAGGGCCCGAACGCGGACCTGCTGCGCGAGGTGTGCGCGCGCACCGACGCGCCGGTCATCGCCTCCGGCGGGGTGTCCAGCGTGGCCGACCTGGTGGCGCTGGCCGCGCTGAACCGGGACGGCGTGGAGGGCGCGATCGTGGGCAAGGCGCTCTACGCGGGCGCGTTCACGCTCCCGGACGCACTGGCCGCGGTCCGCGGCTGATCGCGGCCTCGATCGCCGCCACCACGTGGGCCTCGGCGGCCTCCCTGGTCACACCCGTGGCCATCAGGACCTCGGCCGCCGTGCCCTCGCCGACGGCGAGCAGGCCCAGCAGCACGTGCTCGGTGCCCACGAAGCGGTGCCCGAGCCGCAGCGACTCGCGCACGGCCAGCTCCAGCGCCTTCTTGCAGCGGGCGGTGAACAGCTGCTGCGCGGGTGGCTGCCTGCCGGTCGGGTCCAGCGCGTTGAGCAGCACCAGCCGCGTGGTGCCCTCGGACGCCTCCAGCGCGGCGATCGTCTTGGCGGCCAGCCCGCCGGACTCGTCGAGCAGGCCCAGCAGGAGGTGCTCGGTGCCGATGCGCTCGCTGAACCGGGCGTGGTGGCGGGCCAGCACGACGACGCGGCGGGCCCGGTCGGTGTAGCGGTCGAAGCTCGGCCTGAGCTCCGCCGACTCCTTGGGCACGAACCGCTTCTGCGCGGCCTGCTTGGTCACGCCGATGCTCTCGCCGATGTCGGTCCAGCTCGCGCCCGCCCGCCGCGCCTCGTCCACGAAGTGGCCGATGAGGTGGTCGCCCAGCTCGTCCAGCTCGCCGCTGAGCCGCACGGCGGCGGTCAGCCGGCCCAGCACGTCCCCGTGCTCCGTCGCGACCGCGACGATGAGGTCGGTGAGCTGGACCGGCGTGGTGACCATCCGTCAACCCTAGGTTGACGGTGCCGGGATCGTCAACCCGTGGTTGACGGCACCGGATCGTCAGTCCGCGGTTGAGGTCGTGATCTCGATGCCGACCGTGCCCTCCCTGCCCCGGCGCAGGCGGCTGCCCAGCAGCGTGAGCCGCCCGAACACCCCGTACTTCTTCGCGATCAGGTCCCGCACGCGGTCGCTGTCGGCCCGGTCGAGCAGCCGCGCCCGCCCCGGCACCTGCGGCCCCGTGGGGTTGCCCCGCACGTCGCAGGGCCCGACCTCGACCTCACCGCTGCGGCGGATGCGCTTGACCTTGCCCGCGTCGGCCGCCGACCAGGCGTAGACCGCTCCGCCGTCCCCGACCACCCACACGGGGGTGGGCACGGGCGTGCCGTTCTTGCGGTACGTCGTCAACAACAGGTACTTGCCGTCTCCCAGGCCCATGCCCGCACACGGTAAGGGCCCCGCCCGGACGATGCCGGACGGGGCCCTCACTGACCGGTCAGGTCAGATAACCGTGACGTTGGTGGCCTGGGGGCCCTTGGCGCCCTGACCCACGTCGAAGCTCACGCGCTGGTTCTCCTCCAGGCTGCGGTAGCCGCCGCTCTGGATCTCCGAGTAGTGCACGAACACGTCCGCGCCGCCGTCCTCGGGGGAGATGAAGCCGAAGCCCTTCTCCGAGTTGAACCACTTCACGGTGCCGTTAGCCATTTTTCTCCTCATACCACTTCCAGCGGGGCGGACGCACCCACTGCGGCCGGTCCGGGCGTATGGACCTCAGAGGAGTCACACGCTCAAACGCCGTTTCGCGAGCGTGAAGACACGACACAAAACCTACGACCTCCATCAGTTAACCACACTTCTCCCGGGATTGCCGGCCCCCCGGTCTCGCGCCGCCCGAACGAGGGTGCCCCGTAGGCTTTTACCCATGTCAGTAGCGGTGCGCGTGATCCCCTGCCTGGACGTCGACCGGGGCCGGGTGGTGAAGGGCGTCAACTTCACCGACCTCGTCGACGCGGGCGACCCGGTCGAGCTGGCGCGGGCCTACGACGCCGAGGGCGCCGACGAGCTGACGTTCCTGGACGTGACGGCCTCGTCGGGCGACCGCGAGACCACCTTCGACGTGGTCCGCCGCACCGCCGAGCAGGTGTTCATCCCGCTCACCGTGGGCGGCGGCGTGCGCAGCGCCGACGACGTGGACAAGCTGCTGCGCTCGGGCGCGGACAAGGTGAGCGTGAACACGGCCGCCATCGCCCGCCCCGAGCTGCTGGGCGAGCTGTCCCGCCGGTTCGGCGCGCAGTGCGTCGTGCTGTCGGTCGACGCGCGCCGCGTGCCCGGGGGCGAGCGGCCGACCCCCTCGGGCTTCGAGGTCACCACGCACGGCGGCCGCCGGGGCACCGGGATCGACGCGGTCGAGTGGGCCGCGCGCGGCCAGGAGCTGGGCGTCGGCGAGATCCTGCTGAACTCCATGGACGCCGACGGCACCAAGGCCGGGTTCGACCTGGAGCTGATCCGGCTCACCCGCGCGGCCGTCGACGTGCCGCTGATCGCCAGCGGCGGGGCCGGGCAGGTCGACCACTTCCCGCCCGCCGTGGCCGAGGGCGCGGACGCGGTGCTCGCGGCGAGCGTGTTCCACTTCGGCGCGCTGCGCATCGGCGAGGTCAAGCGGGGCCTGCGCGACGCGGGCGTGGAGGTCCGGTGATGCTGCGCGACGCACCCGTGGAGGCGCGGGTCGCCATCCTGATCGGCACGGCGGGCGCGCTGGCGTTCGTGCTCATGGGCCTGGTCCAGGCGCAGGTGGAGGCCGACTCGTCCTGGCTGCGGTTCCCGGTGATCATCGCGGTGCTGGAGCTGCTGGCCGTCGCCGGGCTGGCGGCCGGGCCGCGTCCCGCGCGGCTGGTCGCCGCCTGCCTGTTCGGCCTGGTGGGGCTCATCCACCTGCTGGCCGTGCTCAACGACGGTCCGGTGTGGTTGCGCGTGCTGTCCGGCGTGCTCTCCGCCGCCCACGTGTTCGCCGTGGTGCTGCTCAACACCCGGCCCGCCCGGCTCCACTACTCCGGAGGACAGCGGTGACCAGCGCGCTCGACCCGTCCATCGCCGCCCGGCTCAAGCGCAACGCGGACGGCCTGGTGTGCGCGGTCGCCCAGCGGCGCGGCACCGGCGAGGTGCTGATGGTGGCGTGGATGGACGACGAGGCCCTGCACCGCACGCTCACCACCCGCCGCGCCACGTACTACTCGCGCAGCCGGCAGCGGCTGTGGGTGAAGGGCGAGACGTCCGGGCACACCCAGCGGGTGCACGAGGTGCGGTTGGACTGCGACGGCGACACCGTGCTGCTGACCGTGGACCAGGAGGGCGCCGCCTGCCACACCGGCGACGCCACCTGCTTCGACGCGGACGTGCTGCTCAGCTGACGTGGCCGGTGCCGGCGTGGTCGGTGCCGATGTCGCCGGTCAGGTAGCGCTGGAGGGTCGGCGCGATCGCCCGGACCACGGTGTCCACGTCCGCCGAGGCGAGCGGCTCGAACCGCACCACGTACCGGACCACGCCCATGCCGAAGATCTGGCTGGCCAGCAGGGTGGCGCGCAGCTCCGCGTCCGGCGCGCCCAGGTGGGACACGAGCCGCTTGAGCAGGACCTGCACGAAGAACCGCCGCAGCACCTCGGCGACCTGCTCCTGCGAGGTGATGCTGCGCACCATGGCCGCGAACTGCCCGCCCCCGGTGGCGTCCCAGATGGCGATGAAGTTGCGCACGATCCGCTCGCCGACCTCCTCCCGCGGACCGTCGAGCAGACGTTCCACCAGCACGTTCGGGTCGATCGGCACCTGGAGCACGGCCTTGGCGAACAGGCCCTCCTTGCTGCCGAACCAGTGGTTGACCATGGCCGCGTCCACGCCCGCCCGCGCCGCGATGGACCGCACGGTCGCGCCCTCGAAACCACGCTCGACGAACACCTCGCGGGCGGCGGTCAGCAGGGCGGCCTTGGTGTCCTCGCCGCCGGCCCGGCGGCCCCGGCGCTTGGGTTCGGTTTGTCGCGGGCTCTCGTTCACGTCACCATCATGGGCGAAACCGGACATTTTTTCAACGTGTGATGAAATAGGGCGCCCCGGGGTCGCCCCCGCCCACCGGGCCCGCCGACGCCCCGTGCCCACCGGGCACAATGGCGCCCATGGTGAGCGTCATCGGTGCAGGCACCGGTCTGGGCGAGATCAGCCCCACGCGCGAGGAGTTCCGCGAGCTCGCCGCCCAGCGGCGGGTCGTCCCGGTGGTGAGGCGGCTGCTGGCCGACGCGGAGACACCCGTCGGGCTGTACCGCAAGCTCGCGGCCGACCGGCCCGGCACGTTCCTGTTCGAATCGGCGGAGAACGGCCGGTCCTGGTCGCGCTGGTCGTTCGTCGGCGCGCGCAGCGCGGGCGCGCTGACCGCCACCGGCGGCGAGGCGTACTGGCAGGGCCAGCACCCCGTCGGCCTGCCCGAGGGCGGCGACCCGCTGGCGGCGCTGCGCGAGACCATCGAGGTGCTGCGCACCGACCCGCTGCCCGGCCTGCCCCCGCTGACCGGCGGCATGGTCGGCTACATCGGCTACGACGCCGTGCGGCGGTTGGAGCGGCTGCCGTCGCTGGCCGAGGACGACCTGCGGCTGCCCGAGCTGGTCATGATGCTGGCCACCGACCTGGCGGCGCTGGACCACCACGAGGGCACCGTCACGCTCATCGCCAACGCCATCAACTGGGACGACTCGCCGGAGCGCGTGGACGCCGCCTACGAGGACGCCGTGGCGCGCCTGGAGCGGATGACGCGGGACCTCCAGTCGCCCGCGCCGCCCACGGCCGCCGTGTTCTCGCGGCCCAAGCCGGAGTTCACCCGCCGCCGGACGCCGGAGGAGTACCGCGGCGTGGTGGAGCGGGCCAAGGAGGCGATCCGCGCCGGCGAGGCGTTCCAGGTCGTGCTGTCGCAGCGGTTCGAGATGCGGACCACCGCCGACCCGCTGGACGTCTACCGCGTGCTGCGCACGTCCAACCCCAGCCCGTACATGTACCTGCTGCGGCTGGAGGACTTCGACATCGTCGGGTGCAGCCCGGAGTCCCTGGTCACGGTGCGGGACGGGAAGGCGACCACGCACCCCATCGCGGGCACCCGGTGGCGCGGCGTGGACGAGGAGGAGGACGCGCTGCTGGAGAAGGACCTGCTGGCCGACCACAAGGAGCGGGCCGAGCACCTGATGCTCGTCGACCTGGGCCGCAACGACCTGGGCCGGGTGTGCAAGCCGGGCTCGGTGACCGTGGTCGACTTCTTCAAGGTCGAGCGCTACTCGCACGTCATGCACATCGTGTCCACGGTCAGCGGCGAGCTGGCCGAGGGGCGCACGGCGTTCGACGCGGTCGCGGCGTGCTTCCCGGCCGGCACCCTGTCCGGCGCGCCCAAGCCGCGGGCGATGGAGCTGATCGAGGAGCTGGAGCCGACCCGCCGCGGGCTCTACGGCGGGGTGGTGGGCTACCTGGACTTCGCGGGCGACGCGGACACCGCCATCGCGATCCGGACCGCGCTGATCCGCGACGGGGTGGCGTACGTGCAGGCGGGGGCGGGCATCGTGGCCGACTCGGACCCGGTGGCCGAGGACAACGAGTGCCTGAACAAGGCCGGTGCGGTGCTGTCGGCGATCGCGACGGCGGGGACCATGGCCCCGGCGGCGGAACCGGCTCGTGTCTGATCCGGAGCGGCCGGGGGCCGGGCCCGGGGCCGGGGCAGGCGGCGGGGCCGGCTCCGGGTCCCGGGCCGGCGCCGCGCCCGGCCCCGAGCCCGGTGGCGGGCCCGCGCCCGGGGTCGGGGCTGAGCCCGGTGCTGAGCCCGAGCCCAGGGCCGACCCGGGGTCCAGCCCCGGCGCCGAGCCCGAGCCCCACCCCGGCGCCGACCCCGATCCCGCCCCCGACCAGGCCGCCAGGCGCGCCCGCGCTGCCCAACGACGTCCACTGTGGATCGTGGTGGCCCTGCTCGTGGCCGCCGCGGCCGCCCTCGGGGGCGCCTCCGGCCTGACCTGGGACGCCGCCGACGACCTCGACGGCGGCGACGTGGTGCCCGCCCTGGTCCCCCTGGCGCTGCTGTGCCTGGCCGCCATCGCCGCCGCGGTGGCGCTCGGCGGGTGGGCGCGGGGCGCGCTGGGCGGCGCGGTGCTCCTCGCGGGCGTCGCGGCCGGGGTCCAGGGCGCCGGGGCCGACGGCCCGCCGACCGGGCGGGGCCTGGTCCTCGCGGGCGCGGCGTTGGTGGTGGCGGCCGGCGCGCTGCTGCTCGTGCGGGGCGCGGCGATGCCGAAGCTGGGCGGCGGCTACCGGGCGCCGGGCGCGGTCGAGCGCACCGCCGATCCCGAGCGCGAGCTGTGGAACGCCCTGGAGCGCGGCGACGACCCCACTGATCGGGACTGACCCCCGGACGCCGCACGTTCGCGCACGTCGGCTCGCGAGGGCCCCGGTCAGCAGCGCGAACAGCGCGACCCCGGTGGCCCGAGCAGGTGCGTCACGGGGTTAGCATCCTCGTGGCGGGAAGGGGAGCATGACGTGCGGGAGCTTGCTACTGAACCGGAAGGTCCGACGGGGTCGAGCGAGGTGCTCGGATGACCACCGTGCTCGAATCGATCATCGAGGGAGTCCGGGAAGACCTCGCCCAGCGCGAGGCCGCGCTGCCCTTCGACGTGCTCAGGGAGCGGGCGACCAAGGTGGCCCCGCCGCAGGACGTGATGGCGGCCCTGCGCAGCCCCGGGGTGGGTGTGATCGCCGAGGTCAAGCGGCGCAGCCCGTCCAAGGGTGAGCTGGCCGACATCCCGGAGCCCGCCGACCTGGCGGTGCAGTACGAGCTCGGCGGGGCGCGGTGCATCAGCGTGCTGACCGAGCAGCGCCGCTTCGGCGGGTCCCTGGCGGACCTCGACGCGGTGCGCGCGGCGGTGCGCGTCCCCCTGCTGCGCAAGGACTTCATCGTCAGCCCCTACCAGGTGCACGAGGCGCGCCTGCACGGCGCGGACCTGGTGCTGCTGATCGTGGCGGCGCTGGAGCAGAACGCCCTGGTCTCGCTGCTGGACCGGGTCGAGTCGCTGGGCATGACCGCCCTGGTCGAGGTGCACACGGCCGAGGAGGCCGACCGCGCGCTGGAGGCGGGGGCGAGCGTCATCGGCGTGAACGCCCGCAACCTGCACACCCTCCAGGTCGACAAGGACGTGTTCGGGCGGATCGCGCCGGGCCTGCCCTTCGACACCATCAAGATCGCCGAGTCCGGGGTCACCGGTCCGGGCGACCTGATGGCGTACGCGGGCGCGGGCGCCGACGCGGTGCTGGTCGGCGAGAGCCTGGTGACGAGCGGCGACCCCAAGGTCGCGGTGAACAAGCTGGTGACGGCGGGCTCCCACCCCGCCTGCCCCCGGCCCAGCCGGTAGAAGGAGAAGGCGCATGTCGCGCGGCCAGTTGGCTCCGACACCACACGACCCGGACGAGCGGGGCCACTTCGGGCCGTGGGGCGGCCGGTTCATGCCGGAAGCCCTCATCGCCGCGGTGGACGAGCTCGCCGCGTTCTACGAGGAGGCGCGGGTCGACCCGGGGTTCCTGGACGAGTTCGCCAGGCTGCTGCGCGACTTCGCCGGCCGCCCGTCGCTGCTCACCGAGGCGCCCCGGTTCGCCGAGCACGCGGGCGGCGCGCGGATCTTCCTCAAGCGCGAGGACCTGAACCACACCGGCTCGCACAAGATCAACAACGTGCTGGGCCAGGCGCTGCTGACCAAGCGCATGGGCAAGAAGCGGGTCATCGCCGAGACCGGCGCGGGCCAGCACGGCGTGGCCACGGCCACCGCCTGCGCGCTCATGGGCCTGGACTGCGTGATCTACATGGGCGAGGTCGACACCGAGCGGCAGGCGCTCAACGTGGCCCGGATGCGGCTGCTGGGCGCCCGGGTCATCCCGGTGTCCAACGGCTCGCGGACCCTCAAGGACGCGATCAACGAGGCGCTGCGCGACTGGGTCGCCAACGTCGACGACACGCACTACCTGCTGGGCACCGCGGCGGGGCCGCACCCGTTCCCGGTGCTCGTGCGCGACTTCCACCGCGTCATCGGCGTCGAGGCCCGGCAGCAGGTCCTGGAGAAGGCCGGCCGCCTGCCCGACGTGGTGGCCGCGTGCGTCGGCGGCGGGTCCAACGCCATCGGCATCTTCCACGGCTTCATCGACGACCCGTCCGTGCGGCTGGTGGGCCTGGAGCCCGGCGGCGACGGCGTCGAGACCAGCAGGCACGGCGCCACCCTCACCAAGGGCACGCCCGGCTCGCTGCACGGCGCGATGTCCTACGTGCTCCAGGACGCCGACGGGCAGATCGCCGAGGCGCACTCCATCTCGGCCGGCCTGGACTACCCGGGCGTCGGCCCCGAGCACGCCCACCTCAAGGACACCGGCCGCGCCGAGTACCGGCCGGTGACCGACGCCGAGGCCATGGACGCGTTCGCCCTGCTCTCGCGCACCGAGGGCATCATCCCGGCGGTCGAGTCGGCGCACGCGCTGGCCGGCGCGCTCAAGCTCGGCCGCGAACTCGGGCCCGAGGGGTTGATCCTGGTGAACCTGTCGGGCCGGGGCGACAAGGACATGGACACCGCGATCAAGTGGTTCGGGCTGGGGGTGGACTCGTGAGCGGGCTGGGTTCGGTCTTCGAGACCTGTCGGGCGGAGTCGCGGGCGGCCCTGATCGGGTACCTGCCGGCGGGCTTCCCGACCGTCGAGGGCTCGCGGGACGTGCTGCGCACGATGGTGTCGGCCGGCTGCGACGTGGTCGAGGTGGGCCTGCCGTTCTCCGACCCGGTCATGGACGGCCCCACCATCCAGCGCGCCGCCGAGCAGGCGCTGCGCGGCGGGTTCCGGGTGCGCGACCTGTTCGGCGTGGTCGAGTCGGTCACCTCGGCCGGCGGGCGCGCGGTGGTCATGACCTACTGGAACCCCGTGCTGGCCTACGGGGTGGACCGGTTCGCGCGCGACCTCGCGGCGGCGGGCGGGTTGGGCGTCATCACGCCCGACCTGGTGCCGGACGAGGCCGAGGAGTGGATCGCCGCGAGCGACGCGCACGACCTGGACCGGATCTTCCTGGTCGCGCCGTCGTCCTCGGAGGAGCGCGTCGCGATGACCGCGCGGTCGTCGCGGGGCTTCCTGTACGCGACCTCGGTGATGGGGGTGACCGGCGCGCGCGACGTGGTGTCGTCGGCGGCCCCGGCGCTGGTCGAGCGGGTGCGCGCGCACACCGACCTCCCGGTGGGCGTGGGGCTGGGCGTGCGCAACGGGGCGCAGGCGGCGGAGCTGGCGGCGTTCGCGGACGGGGTCATCGTGGGGTCGGCGTTCGTGTCCGCGGTGGCGGACGACTCGGTGGCGGCGCTGACCGAGGAGCTGGCCGGCGGGGTGCGCCGCGCGGCGGCGGCCGTGTAGCGCGCGCCCGAGCGGGACGGCGGGCCCGGGTCCGGACGACCCGTCCCGGTAACAATCGCGCTGTCGCCGCGGAGCCGGTCGGAGCACCCACTACGGTGGTCCCGTGGTGACGACTTACCTGGCGACGATCCCGAGCCCGGACCAGGGCGTGTGGCAACTGGGACCGATCCCGCTCCGCGCCTACGCGTTGTGCATCATCCTCGGCATCGTCCTGGCCATCTGGTGGGGCGAGCGCCGCTGGGTGGCCAGGGGCGGGCTGAAGGGCGAGGTCACCGACATCGCCGTCTTCGCGGTCCCGTTCGGCCTGGTCGGCGGCCGGCTCTACCACGTGGCGACCGACTACCACAAGTACTTCGGCGAGGGTCGCAACCCGCTGGACGCGCTGGCCATCTGGAACGGCGGCCTCGGCATCTGGGGCGCCATCGCCCTGGGCGGCGTCGGCGCGTGGATCGGCTGCCGCCGCAAGGGCATCCCGCTGCCCGCCATGGCCGACGCGCTCGCGCCCGGCATCGTGGTCGCCCAGGCGATCGGCAGGCTCGGCAACTACTTCAACCAGGAGCTCTACGGCGGTCCCACCACGCTGCCGTGGGGCCTGGAGATCTACGAGCGGGTCGACCCGGAGACCGGGTTCAAGGACGACCTGGCCGGCGTGGCGCTGGACCACACCCCGATCGAGATCGTGCACCCCACGTTCCTCTACGAGCTGCTGTGGAACCTGGGCGTGGCGCTGCTGATCGTGTGGGCCGACCGCCGGTTCCGACTGGGCCACGGCCGGGTGTTCGCGCTCTACGTCGCGGGCTACACGGCGGGCCGGTTCTGGATCGAGCTGATGCGCACCGACCCGGCCACCGAGGTGTTCGGGCTGCGGATCAACGTGATCACCTCCGTGGTGGTCTTCCTCGGCGCGGTCGTCTACTTCGTCCTGGCCGCCAGGCGGGGTCCGCGGGAGGTGATCGTGCGGAGCGAGTCGCCCACCGGCGACACCGGGTCCGACGGCGCGACCGACGGCGGTGACGCGACCCCCTCCGACCCGGACGCCCCGAACCCCTCCGGTTCCTCCGCCGCTTCCTCCGCCGCGAGCGAGGTCAGCACGGTGCCGCGGACCGGGACCGAACCGGCGACCAGGCCCGCGGACGCCGGCGACAAGCCGGAGCAGTAGCGGGTATGCGCATCCTCGTCGTCGAGGACGACGACCGGGTGGCGCGCGGCCTGCTCACCGCCCTGCGCCACGCGGGCTACGAGGTGCACCGGGTCGCCACGGCCGCCGCGGCGCTGACGGCCCAACCGGCGGACGTCGTGCTGCTGGACCTGGGCCTGCCCGACGGCGACGGCCTGGACGTGCTGCGCGAGCTGCGCCGCCGCACCGGCACGGCGATCATCACGGTCACCGCGCGCGGCGAGGAGCGGGAACGCGTGCTGGGCCTGCGCCTGGGCGCGGACGACTACGTGGTCAAGCCGTTCGGCACGGCGGAGCTGCTGGCGCGCATCGAGGCGGTCCTGCGCCGCACCCGCGCGGCGCGGGCGGCCGAGCGCGAGCACGAGGTCACGCTGGGCCCGCTGACCCTGGACCCGGCCGGCCGGGAGGCCCGGATCGACGGCGAGCCGGTGCCGCTGACCCGCAAGGAGTTCGACCTGCTCGCCCTGCTGGTGGCGCGGGCGGGCACGGTGGTCAGCCGCGACCTGATCGTGGACCAGGTGTGGCAGGCGCACTGGGAGGCCCCGTCCCGCACGCTCGACACCCACATCGCGGCGCTGCGCGGCAAGCTCGGCGACGCGCTGCGGATCGAGACGATCCGGGGCGTGGGCTACCGGGTGGCGGCCCACGCCTGAACCGGCGTCACCAGGTGTGGGCGACGTCCACCACGAGGCGGTCGGTCAGCACGAGCACGCGGAACGGCAGCCGCGCCCGCACCCCCATGCCCACGGTCGTGGTGCCCTCCCACGACCCGGCCCACACGACCTGCCGGAACGTGGTGTAGCCGGTCACGTCCACCAGCTCCATCGGGTCGTCGTACTCGTAGGTCGGGTCGAAGTTCTCGTCGTAGGCCGGCGAGTAGGTGGTGACCTGGATCTTCCCGCCACCCCGCACCGGGATCGGCTCGCCCGAGGCGTCGTGGGTGATCTCCGGGACGTACCTCGCGCTGTACCCGCCGGGCGTGCCGGCGATGTCGAACACCAGCCGGTCGTAGCACTCGTGCCGGCCGGCCCGGATGTCGGTCAGGTACGGGGCGTGACCCTCGTACAGGTACTTGTCGCCGGAGCCCCAGTCGACCGGCGCGCAGGCCGCCGGGGCCGCCTGGGCCGCGGGTGCGACCAGCACCAGCCCGAGCACCGCCGACAGCACCGCCGAGATCGTGCGCAACATGTGAGTTCCCCCTGACGCGGGCCCCCTGCCCGCAGTGTGGATTGTGACACGCATCACCCGGTTGGGGGTGCCGATCGGGGAGTTCACCCGATCCGGGGCGTCACCAGGTGTGGGCGACGTCCACCACGACCCGGCCGGGCAGCGTGAACACGCGGAACGGCAGCACCGCCCGCACGCCCAGCCCCACCGTGGTCTGCCCCTCGAACGACCCGGCCCACGCGACCTGCCGGAACGTGGCGTAGCCGGTCACGTCCACCAGCTCCGACCGGTTCGCGGGCACGTAGGTCGGGCCGCCGTTGTCGTACGCGGGCGAGGCGACCGTGACCCGGAGCCTGCCGTCGCCGCGCAGCGGCACCGGCTTGCCCGAGCCCTCCTGGAGGACCTCGTCGACGTACTCCACCCAGTAGCCGTCGTTCACCCCGCCGAAGTCGAACACCAGCCGGTCGTAGCACTCGTGCTGTCCCGACCGGATGTCCGTCAGCGTGCCCTGCCCGGTCGGCCACTGCGACTTGGCCCCGCTGCCCCACCCGGTCTCGCACACCGCGGCCGAGGCGACCGCCGGGGCGACGACCGCCACGGGCACGGCGGCGGCCACGACCGCCGCGAGCACGGCGGCGACTTTGCGTAACATCCCGTTTCCCCCTCCTCGGGCCCATGCGGCCCCCCAGGAGTTATGACGCGCCTCACCCCAGGGAGGTTGCCCGCGTGCTGCGCCGCCTGCTCGTCCTGATCGTGCCGCTGCTGGTGGCCCTGGTGGCGGCGCTGGGTGTGCCGCTGGCGTTCGCGGTGGCGCAGCGCGAGAGCCAGGAGACCTACCTCGACCGCCTGGGCGACGCGAGCCGCTTCGCCTCGCTGGCCGAGAACGCCCTGGCCTCCGACCGGCTGACCGCGCTGCGCGACGAGCTGATCCGCTACGACCAGCTCTACGGCATCGAGGCGGCCCTGATCGGCGCGGACGGCGACGTCGTCGCCTCGTCCCGGCAGGGGTTCGACCGGGCCGGCGACCCGCACGTGGCCACCGGCCTGGAGGCCGCGTTCAGCGGTTACCGGGGCGAGGCCGAGCAGTTCATCTGGCCGTGGGAGCGGGTGGACCTGGTCGTGGTCGAGCCGGTGGGCCGGGACAGCGAGGTGGTGGCGGCGGTGGTGACCGTCTCGCCCACGGAGGGGCTGCGGGCGGCGATCCTGCGCCAGTGGGGCGTGCTGGCCCTGATCGGCCTGGTGCCGATGCTCGCGGTGGTGGCGGTGGCCTGGCCCATGTCGCGCTGGGTGCTGCGCCCGGTCCGCAGGCTCGACGAGGCCACGGCCGCGGTCGCGGGCGGCGAGCTGGACGCGCGGGCCGACGAGGTGGGCGGCCCGCCGGAGCTGCGCCGCCTGGCGGCCAGCTTCAACGCCATGGTGGACGTGGTCGGCCGGGCCCTGCGCCGCCAGCGGGCGTTCGTCGCCGACGCCTCCCACCAGCTGCGCAACCCCCTGGCCAGCCTCCGCCTGGCGGTGGACAACCTGGCACCGCACCTCACCGACGAGGCGGGCCGCGAGGCGCAGCGCATCGCCGCCGACGAGGCCGAGGAGATGGGCCGCGTGCTGGACGCCCTGCTGGCCGCCACCCGCCTGGACAGCGCGTCGGCCGCCGAACCGGTCGACGTCGACAGCCTGCTGGCCACGCACGTCCCGGGGTGGCGGGCCCTGGCGGGGCGGGTCCGGCTGGTGGTGGACGTCCCGCCCGGCCTGCGGGTGCTGGCCCCGCCCGGTGGCCTGGGCAGCGTGCTGGACGAACTGGTCGGCAACGCGGTCCGCCTGTCCGGCGCGACGACCATCCGGCTGTGGGCCGAGCGGACCGGCGACCACACCGAACTGCACGTCACCGACGACGGCACGGGCCTGACCGCCGACGAGCGCGCCGCCGCCCTCGGCCGCTTCTGGCGCGCACCGAGGCACCAGAACGTCGCGGGCACGGGTCTGGGCCTGTCGATCTGCGCCGAACTGGTCGCCTCGGCGGGCGGCGAACTGGTGCTGCGCCCGACCGGACCGCACGGTGTGGACGCCGTGGTCCGGCTCGGTGCCGCCGGTCGGTAGGGGAGGGCACCGGGAGCGCTCCACCGCCCGCCGCCGAACCACCGCCCGCCGCCGAACCACCGCCCGGCGGGGAACTACCGCTTGGTCGCCCGGAACCAGCGCGCCGCCCCGTGGTGCAGCGGCACCTTCCCGGTCGCGATCCCGGTGCGCACGTTGATCCGGCTCGCCTCCGGGTGCCCGGCCGCGATGCGCCCGGACTCGGTGAACACCGTCCGCGTCACCA
This sequence comes from Saccharothrix lopnurensis, assembly GCF_042658445.1. Lineage (NCBI taxonomy): Bacteria > Bacillati > Actinomycetota > Actinomycetes > Pseudonocardiales > Pseudonocardiaceae > Saccharothrix > Saccharothrix lopnurensis. The sequence goes on from NZ_JBHSQO010000005.1 coordinate 59,460, forward strand.
GCTCCACCAGGTCGTCGTCCAGCGAAGTCCGCGCCAGCAGCAGGTTGGGCACGGCGAAGGTCCGGCACGGCCCCAGGTCGCCGTAGGTGGTGGCCGGGATGGTGGCCGGCACGTACGGGCCCGGGTACGCCTCGGCCAGCCGCACGGCCTCGTCGGGCAGGTTGAGCAGGCGCACCGGGACCGCGCGCAGCACGTCGTCGATGGCCGGGGTGGGGATGCCGGTCAGCGCCAGCAGGGCGTCGATCTCCCCGGCGGCCAGCCGGCGGGCGGCCTCGCTGTGCGCCATGTTCCGCGCGTCCACCCGGATGCCCAGCAGGTCGAGCAGGCGGGAGCCGGTGAACTCCGAGCCCGACCCCACCGGGCCGAACGACACCGGCCGCCCGGCCAGGTCCGCCAGCGAGCGCACCGGCGACGAGGCGGGCACGGCCACCTGGAGGAAGCTGTCGTAGAGCCGGCCGACGGCGCTGATGCCGCCCGCGTCCTCGGCGCTGAGCGGCGCCCCCTCCAGCGGGTCCAAAGAAGACAGTCCCAGGTGGACCTCGCCCTCGCGCAGCAGCCGGACGTTCTCCACCGACGCCGCGGTCGGTCGGGCCCGGACCCGTGTCGACGGCAGCCGGTCGGCCAGGGCCGCCGCGAGCGCGCCGCCCACCTCCTGGAATACCGCGCCGTCCGGGCCGGTCGCCAGCACCAGCTCGTCGAGGGCCGGCGCGTCGGTGGACGTGCAGCCGGGCACCCCCGCCGCGAGGGCGGCGAGCAGCACCGAGCGCCGGGGGACCCGCACGCCCGCAGACTAGTCCCACCGGTGGGTGAACGGCGCGTTACGTCAGGGGGACCTGAAGTTTCCGGCGGGCTCCTTGTCCCGGGTGCCGGCTGTGCCCAGGATCACCCACCAGACCCGAGCGCCGAAGCCCCCTGGAGGAGACGTGGTCAGCGCGCAAGCCCGTGAGCGCAAACCGATCTACCGGCACCTGTACTTCTGGGTCCTGGTGTCGATCGTGCTCGGCATCGTGGTCGGGTACGCCTTCCCCGCCCAGGCGTCCGGCATGAAGTGGCTGGCCGACTTCTTCGTCGCCCTGGTCAAGGTCGTCATCGCCCCGACCATCTTCTGCACGATCGTCGTCGGCATCGCGGGCCTGGGCAACCTGGCCAAGGCGGGCGGCCTGGCGCTGCGGACCATCCTGTACTTCACCGCGATGACCACGGTCGCGCTGGCCATCGGCCTGCTCGTGGTCAACGTGGTGCAGCCCGGCCACCACGGGCCGCCCATCCCGATCGACGAGGACGCGGCCTCCGGCACCCTGGAGGACGCCAAGACCGCCGAGACCGGCATCACCGGCTTCATCCTCGGCCTGGTGCCCAAGTCGTTCCTCGGCGCGTTCACCGACGGGCAGCTGATCCAGGTGCTGGTGGTCGCGGTCCTGGTCGCGGTGGCCGTGGCCGGCATGGGCAAGCGCGGCGAGCGGGTCGTGCAGGCCCTGGACACCGTCGCCAAGGTGATGTTCGGCGTCATCAAGATCGTCATGTACGCGGCGCCGATCGGCGCGTTCGGCGGCATCGCCTACACGATCGGCAAGTTCGGCGGCACGATCCTGGGCAAGCTCGCCTGGCTGATGGGGTCGTTCTACGCCACGTGCCTGCTGTTCGTCCTGGTCGTGCTCGGCGGCGTGGCCCTCTACGCCGGGTTCTCGATCTTCAAGTTCCTCCGCTACATCAAGGACGAGCTGCTGATCGTGCTGGGCACCTCGTCCAGCGAGTCGGTGCTGCCCCGGATGCTGGTCAAGCTGGAGGCCGCGGGCGCGGACAAGTCCGTGGTCGGCCTCACCATCCCGACCGGCTACTCGTTCAACCTGGACGGCACCTGCATCTACCTGACCATGGGCGCCATCTTCATCGCCCAGGCCACCGGCCACGACGTCTCGCTGGGCACCCAGATCGGCCTGCTGCTGTTCATGCTGCTGGCCAGCAAGGGCGCGGCGGGCGTCACGGGCGCCGGCCTGGTCACGCTGGCGGCCTCGCTCAGCGCGTTCGAGGCGAACAGCGCCATCCCGGCGGTCGGCATCGCCCTGATCGTGGGCATCGACCGGTTCATGTCCGAGGCGCGGGCCATCACCAACGTCATCGGCAACGGCGTGGGCGCCCTGGTCGTGGCCCGCTGGCAGGGCCAGCTCGACCGCGACCGGCTCAGGCGGGTCCTGGACAACCCCGCCGAGGTCGACGTGGACGCCCTGATGGACCGCCAGCACGGTGACGACGACGGGTCCGCCGACCGCGAGCCCGCCGCCGCCGGCCACCGCTAGGCGCCGGGGTCGGGACGCACCGGGGCCGAACGGCGGCCCCGGTGCGTCCGCTCGACGCACGCCCGGCGGGGCCGCTCAGGCGCGTTGCGCCGGGCGCCCCCGGGGGTACCCGAACGGGTGCGGAGCCGTGTCAGGAGGGTCTCAGCGAAGCCCTCGGGAGGAGGGGCGGGGCGTATGCTTAACAACGCGTAACAACGCCGGCCCCACTGTCGCTCCGCGGGGTCGAATCGTTACACGTTGATGACCGAGATCACAGTAGTCGTGGTGTGGTTCGGTTTCACGACTGTTAAAGTCGCGTCAACACGCGGGCCATCGTCGTCCCGTGCCCAGCACCCGGATTCCCAGGACCTGGACACGAGGACTAGTTCGTCAGCCAGGACGACGAAGGAGGTCTGCGCAGTGATCTTCTCCGCCATCCCGTCCCCGCAGGGGCTCTACGACCCCACCGCCGAGCGCGACGCCTGCGGTGTGGCGATGGTCGCCGACATCCGAGGCCGCCGGTCGCACGACATCGTCGTCGACGCGCTCACCGCGCTGGCCAACCTGGAGCACCGCGGCGCGGCGGGCGCCGAACCGACCAGCGGCGACGGAGCGGGCATCCTGCTCCAGACGCCCGACGCCTTCCTCCGGGAGGTGGTGGGCTTCGACCTGCCCGAGGCGGGCGCCTACGCCGCGGGCATCGCGTTCCTGCCCGCCGACGAGGGGGAGCGCGCCAGGGCGGTCGGGCTGACCGGCCGGATCGCCGCCGAGGAGGGCCTGGAGGTCCTGGGCTGGCGCGACGTGCCCACCGACCCCGACCACGCCGACGTGGGCCCCACCGCCCGCTCCGTGATGCCGCACTTCGCCATGGTCGTGGTGCGCGCCGAGGCCGACCGGCGGGGCGTCGAGCTGGACCGCCTCACCTTCGCCCTGCGCAAGCGGGTCGAGCACGAGTCCGAGGCCGCCGGCGTCGGCACCTACTTCCCGTCGCTGTCCGCCCGCACCCTGGTCTACAAGGGGATGCTGACCACGGGCCAGCTGCCCGCGTTCTTCCCGGACCTGCGCGACGAGCGCCTGGCCAGCGCCATCGCCCTGGTGCACTCGCGCTTCTCCACCAACACCTTCCCGTCGTGGCCGCTCGCCCACCCCTTCCGGTACGTGGCGCACAACGGCGAGATCAACACCGTCCGCGGCAACCGCAACCGGATGCGCGCCCGCGAGGCGCTGCTGGCCTCCGACGTCATCCCCGGCGACCTGACCAGGCTCTACCCGATCTGCGACCAGGACGGGTCGGACTCGGCGAGCTTCGACGAGGTGCTGGAGCTGCTGCACCTCGGTGGCCGCAGCCTGCCCCACGCGGTGCTGATGATGATCCCCGAGGCGTGGGAGAACCACGCCTCGATGGACCCCGCGCGCCGCGCGTTCTACGAGTTCCACGCCAGCCTGATGGAGCCGTGGGACGGCCCGGCCTGCGTCACCTTCACCGACGGCACCCTGGTCGGCGCGGTGCTCGACCGCAACGGCCTGCGCCCGGCCCGCTGGTGGCAGACCGCCGACGGCCGCGTGGTGCTGGCCAGCGAGACCGGCGTGCTGGACGTCGCCCCGGAGCAGGTGGTCGCCAAGGGCCGCCTCCAGCCCGGCAAGATGTTCCTGGTCGACACCGGGCAGGGCCGCCTGGTCGACGACGACGAGGTCAAGTCGCAGCTGGCCGGCGAGCTGCCCTACGACGAGTGGCTGCACGCGGGCCTGCTGGAGCTGGACGACCTGGCCGACCGCGAGCACGTCGTGCAGAGCCACGACTCCGTGGTCCGCCGCCAGCTCACCTTCGGCTACACCGAGGAGGAGCTGCGGGTCCTGCTCGGCCCGATGGCGGTCAACGGCGCCGAGCCCCTGGGCTCCATGGGCACCGACACCCCGGTGGCCGCGCTGTCCCAGCGCTCCCGCCTGCTCTACGACTACTTCGCGCAGAGCTTCGCCCAGGTCACCAATCCGCCGCTGGACGCGATCCGCGAGGAGATCGTCACCAGCGTCTCCCGGGTGATGGGCCCCGAGCAGAACCTGCTGGAGCCGAGCGCGGCGAGCTGCCGCCACATCAAGCTCACCTACCCGGTCATCGACAACGACGAGCTGGCCAAGCTCATCCACATCAACGACGACGGCGACCTGCCGGGCTTCGCCTGCACCGTCCTGTCCGGACTGTACGAGGTGGACGGTGGCGGCCCCGCGCTGGAGGCGGCCGTCGGGCGGGTGCGCCGCGAGGCGTCCGAGGCCATCGCGAACGGCGCCCGCACCCTGGTGCTCTCCGACCGCGACTCCGACCACCGGATGGCGCCGATCCCGTCGCTGCTGCTGGTCTCCGCGGTGCACCACCACCTGGTGCGCACCAAGGAGCGCCTGCGCGTGGCGCTGGTCGTGGAGACCGGCGACGCCCGCGAGGTGCACCACATCGCCGCGCTGCTCGGCTACGGCGCCGCCGCGGTGAACCCGTACCTGGCCTTCGAGACCATCGAGGACCTGATCAACCAGGGCGCCATCACCGGCATCGAGCCGCGCAAGGCGGTCCGGAACTACGTGACGGCCCTGGTCAAGGGCACCCTGAAGATCATGTCCAAGATGGGCATCTCCACCGTCGGCGCGTACACCGCCGCCCAGGTCTTCGAGGCCGTGGGGCTGTCCAAGGACCTGCTGGCCGAGTACTTCACCGGCACGGTGTCCAAGCTCGGCGGCGCGGGCCTGGACGTGCTGGCCGAGGAGGTGGCCCTGCGCCACCGCCGCGCCTACCCGGACAACCCGGCCGCGCGCGTGCACCGCCGGCTGGAGGTGGGCGGCGAGTACGCCTACCGCCGCGAGGGCGAGCTGCACCTGTTCACGCCCGAGACGGTGTTCCTGCTCCAGCACGCCACCAGGACGGGCAGGGAGGACGTCTACCGCCGCTACACCGAGGAGGTGGAGGCGCTCGCCCGCCGGGGCGGCACGCTGCGCGGCCTGTTCACCCTCAGGACCACCGGCCGCGCGCCGGTGCCCATCGAGGAGGTCGAGCCCGTCTCCTCGATCGTCAAGCGCTTCAACACCGGCGCCATGTCCTACGGCTCGATCTCGGCCGAGGCGCACGAGACGCTGGCCATCGCGATGAACCGGCTCGGCGGCCGGTCCAACAGCGGCGAGGGCGGCGAGGACCCGGAGCGCCTGTACGACCCGGAGCGGCGCAGCGCGGTCAAGCAGGTCGCGTCCGGCCGGTTCGGCGTGACCAGCGAGTACCTGGTCAACGCCAGCGACATCCAGATCAAGATGGCGCAGGGCGCGAAGCCCGGCGAGGGCGGCCAGCTGCCCGGGTACAAGGTGTACCCGTGGATCGCGCGCACCCGGCACTCCACGCCCGGCGTGGGCCTGATCTCGCCGCCGCCGCACCACGACATCTACTCGATCGAGGACCTGGCGCAGCTCATCCACGACCTGAAGAACGCCAACGAGCAGGCCCGCGTGCACGTCAAGCTGGTCAGCGAGCTCGGCGTCGGCACGGTCGCGGCGGGCGTGGCCAAGGCCCACGCGGACGTCGTGCTGATCTCCGGCCACGACGGCGGCACCGGCGCGTCCCCGCTCAACTCGCTCAAGCACGCCGGCACGCCGTGGGAGGTCGGCCTGGCCGAGACCCAGCAGACGCTGCTGCTCAACGGCCTGCGCGACCGGATCACCGTGCAGGTGGACGGCGCCATGCGCACCGGCCGGGACGTCGTGGTCGCGGCGCTGCTGGGCGCCGAGGAGTTCGGCTTCGCCACCGCGCCGCTCATCGTCGAGGGCTGCGTGATGATGCGGGTCTGCCACCTGGACACCTGCCCGGTCGGCATCGCCACCCAGAACCCGGAGCTGCGCAAGCGCTTCACCGGCCAGGTCGACCACGTGGTCAACTTCTTCCACTTCGTCGCGCAGGAGGTCCGCGAGCTGCTGGCCGAGCTGGGCTTCCGCACCGTCGACGAGGCCGTGGGCCACGCCGAGCTGCTGGAGACCGACGCGGCCGTCGAGCACTGGAAGGCGTCGGGCCTGGACCTGACGCCGGTGTTCGCGGTGCCGCGGACGCCCTACCGGACGGCCAAGCGCAAGGTCCGCGAGCAGGACCACGGCCTCGCGCAGGCCCTGGACCGCACGCTGATCCAGCTCGCCGAGGCGGCCCTGGAGGACGCCCACCCGGTGCGGCTGGAGCTGCCGCTGCGCAACGTCAACCGCACCGTCGGCACGCTGCTCGGCGCGGAGGTGACCCGCCGGTTCGGCGGCGACGGCCTGCCGGACGACACGATCCACGTGACGTTCACCGGCTCGGCCGGCCAGTCGCTGGGCGCGTTCGTGCCGCGCGGCATCACGCTGGAGATGATCGGCGACGCCAACGACTACGTCGGCAAGGGCCTGTCCGGCGGCCGGGTCGTGGTCCGACCCCACCCGGACGCGCCGTTTGCCGCCGAGCAGCAGGTCATCGCGGGCAACGTGATCGGCTACGGCGCCACGTCCGGCGAGATCTTCCTGCGCGGACGCGTCGGCGAGCGGTTCTGCGTGCGCAACTCCGGCGCGCTCGCGGTGGCCGAGGGCGTGGGCGACCACGCGTTCGAGTACATGACCGGCGGCCGGGCCGTGGTGCTCGGGCCGACCGGCCGGAACCTGGCCGCGGGCATGTCCGGCGGCATCGCGTACGTGCTCGACCTCGACCCGGCGGCGGTCAACACCGCCATGGTCGAGCTCCAGCGGCCGAACGGGGACGACCTCCGCCGGCTGCGCGACGTGGTGGAGAAGCACCACAAGCTCACCGGATCCACCGTGGCCGCGTCGCTGCTCGGCGACTGGCCCCGGCGGTCCGCCGCGTTCACCAAGGTCATGCCCGGTGACTACCAGCGCGTGCTCGAAGCGATGAGGCTCGCCCGCGCGGAGGGCAGGGACGTCGACCAGGCGATCATGGAGGCTTCCCGTGGCTGACCCGTACGGTTTCCTCAAGCACCCCCGCCAGGACGCGAAGAAGCGCCCGGTCGCCGACCGGGCGGCCGACTGGCACGAGGTCTACCTCGACCCCGGCGCCGAGGCGCGCGACCAGCAGGTGCGCACCCAGGCGGCCCGCTGCATGGACTGCGGCATCCCGTTCTGCCACTCCGGGTCGGCCGGCTGCCCCCTGGGCAACCTCGTCCCGGAGTGGAACGACCTGGTCCGCCGCGGCGACTGGGAGCTGGCCTCCGACCGGCTGCACGCGACGAACAACTTCCCGGAGTTCACCGGGCGGCTGTGCCCCGCGCCGTGCGAGGCGGCGTGCGTGCTGTCGATCAGCCACGACGCCGGCGGCCCGGTGGCCATCAAGCGCGTGGAGCAGGCCATCGCGGACGTGTCCTGGGAGCAGGGGCTCGTGCGGCCCGCCCGGGCCCACGTGCCGTCGGGCCGGAAGGTCGCGGTCGTCGGCTCCGGCCCGGCCGGCCTGGCCGCGGCCCAGCAGCTGACCCGCGCCGGCCACGAGGTCACCGTCTTCGAGCGGGACGACCGGCTCGGCGGGCTGCTGCGCTACGGCATCCCCGAGTTCAAGATGGAGAAGAAGGTCCTCGACCGGAGGCTGGCGCAGCTCCGCAACGAGGGCACCAGGTTCGTCACCGGCTGCGAGGTCGGCGTGGACGTGACCGTGGAGCAGCTGCGCGAGCGGTTCGACGCCGTGGTGCTGGCCGTGGGCGCGCTGCGGGGCCGGGACGACCGGACCACCCCGGGCCGCGACCTCGACGGCGTCCACCTGGCCATGGACCACCTGGTGCCCGCCAACCGCGCCTGCGAGGGCGACGGCGCGCCGGCGATCGACGCGGCCGGCAGGCACGTCGTCGTCATCGGCGGCGGCGACACCGGCGCCGACTGCTACGGCACGGCGGTGCGCCAGGGCGCGGCGTCGGTCGTGCAGCTCGACCAGTACCCCACGCCACCCGCCAAGCGCGACGACGAGCGCTCGCCGTGGCCGGTGTGGCCGTGGGTCCTGCGCACCTACCCCGCGCACGAGGAGGCGGGGGAGCGGCGGTTCGCCGTGGCCGTGGAGGAGTTCGTCGGCGACGAGGCGGGCCACGTGCGGCAGATCAAGCTGCGCAAGGTGCGGGTGGAGCGCGACGCCTCGGGCCGGCGCGTGGTGGTGCCGGTGACGGAGGAGGTGGAGCTCCTCCCGGCCGACCTGGTGCTGCTCGCCATCGGCTTCGAGGGCGTGGAGCACATGCCCCTGCTCGACGGCCTCGGCCTCCGGCTGACCTCGCGCGGCACCATCTCGTGCGGTTCGGACTGGCAGACGCAGGCCCCCGGCGTGTTCGTGTGCGGTGACGCCCACCGGGGCGCGTCCCTGGTGGTGTGGGCGATCGCGGAGGGCCGCTCGGTGGCCAACGCGGTGGACACCTACCTGACGGGTTCGTCCGACCTGCCGTCGCCGGTGATCCCCAACCAGCTCCCGCTCGCCGTGGTGTAGGTGTCCCGGCACCACCGATCGCCCCCGACAACGGCGTCGGGGGCGATTTCTTTTCGCGGTCGAGCCCGGCGATCGGGGAGCGCGGCGTTCCGGGTTCGAGTTCGGTTCCCGCCGTCGCCGCCCGAATTGTTCCGCACCGGTCCGCGGCTCATCCGAACGACGCGCGCCTGATGCCCCCGGTCGGGCCTTTCGTGGAGCACGCGACCTTCATCGAGGAGGTCTGGTTCGACGAGGCCGTCATCCGCCGGTCCCGCGCCGAGATCGGCATCCCCGCGACACCGCACGAGTCGTTTGCGCCGGGTGTACCTCCACGTGCTGCGCGAGCTCGCCCAGCACTGCGGGCACGCCGACATCCTGCGCGAACAGCTCGTGGGCGAGTAGCGCGCGGCACCCGCCCCCGCCGCCGACCATGATCGCGCACCCGGACCAAGCGGTCTGGGCCGCTCGACGACCCGGCTCGTCAACGGCTGCCCGCGCGGTCCGCCGATGCGCTCATCCCGTGCTGCCGAGCAGCGCAAATTTTCTTCACCGAGGTATCGGGACGGCCCGCGGCCACCTCCAGCACGCCGTTGGCACCCACTCCGCAGAGGAGACCCCGTGAAGACCACCAGATCAGTCCCGCGCATCGCGACGCTCGCGTCCGGCGCGCTGCTGACCGCGTCGATCCTGGCGCCGGCGGCATCGGCCGCACCCGCCCCGGCGGGCCCCGCCAGGTCCGCCGAGCACGCGGTCAGCGACACCGGGGGCGTCACCCTGTCGGCGACCGCGGCCAGTGGGCTGCGCGGCATCGACAGCTACCGGGGCACGGGCTCGACCAGGGACGCCGTGAAGGACGGCGCCCGCGCCGTCCCCGCCGGCCACCGCGTCCAGGGCTACCGGTCGCCCACCGGCGACGACTTCGGCACCCGATCCATCATCGGTGACGACAACCGGACCCGGGTCAACCCGACCACGGGCTTCCCGGCCCGCGCCACGGTCCTCATCACCCGGACCGTGAACGGCGTGGAGAACCAGCACTGCACCGGCTGGATGTTCAGCGACGACCTGGTCGTGACCGCCGGCCACTGCGTCTACAACCAGACCAGCGGCTGGTACACCGGGCAGCTCCGGTTCTACCCCGGCGCCAACGGCACCGGCAGCCGCCCGTACGGCGGCTGTTCCGCGACCACCCTCCGGTCGAACACCGGCTGGACCGTCGACGGCAGCGCCGACGCCGACTACGGCGCCGCCACCCTCGACTGCACCATCGGCAACACCGTCGGCTGGTACGGCGCCTACTGGACCACCGCCTCGCTGAACGGCACGTCCACCACCATCCAGGGCTACGGCGGCGACAAGGCCCAGCAGCAGTGGATCCACAGCGACCAGGTCCGCGTCAGCGACAGCCTGCGGCTGCGCTACGACAACGACACCGTCGGCGGCAACAGCGGCAGCGCGGTCTACACCGTCCGGGCGCCGGGCTCCTCGGGCTGCTCCGGCCAGTGCTCGCTGGCGGTCCACGCCTACGGCACCGGCGCCGACGGCCACAACAGCGGACCGCGCATCACCGAGAGCCGGTTCACCCTCATCGCCGGCTGGCGCTGAGCCGACCGGTCCGGCGCCGAGCCAACCCACCGCACCCCCGGTTCCGTCCTGGGCACGGAACCGAAGGGAGCAGAGCAATGGGACACGTCAAGGCAGTGCTGCTGGTGGGCCTCCTGGTGCTGGGCGGGTGCGGCGGTGAAGCGGGCACGTCCTCGTCCGGCGGCGGGTCCCCGCGGACCCCGTCCGCCCAGGTAGCCATCACCGGCACGGTGGTGGACGACGCCGGCCGGCCCGTCGAGGGGGCGCTCGTGCAGCCGAAGTCCGTCGACGACCCGCCCCAGCCGGTACCGGAGTTGGCCGTGATCTCCGGTCCCGACGGCCGCTACGAGTGGAACCTGCCCGCCGGTCGCTATGAGTTCACCGCGACCAAGGGCGACCGGACCGGCCCGCCGGTCCAGGTCACCGCCTCGACCGGCACGATCGACGCGACCCAGGACGTACCACTCCGCCTGTCCTGAGGGCGCGCCTCGGCGAGGTGTTCCAACGGCGTGCCTCGGCGAGGTGTTCCGACGGCGTGGGCCCCGAACACCGCGTTCGGGGCCCACGCGCGTCCCGACCTCACGCGCGGGCGACCACCCGCACCGAGCGGATGTCGCTGACCAGGAACTCCCGGGCCTCCCCGCGCGGCCCGCACGTCGCCGTGAGGTTCCCCGAGGCGTGGTCGACCGGCGTGATCACGTGCTTGACCGCCGTGCGCGGCCCGTTGGCCACGGCGACCTCCACCGAGGTCCGCGTGACCAGCGCCTCCGCCAGCAGCAGCACCTCCGAGTCGCGCAGCACCAGCGACTGGTCCCGCAGCAACCGCACCGCGCCCATCCGCCGCGACTCCGCGCAGGGCGGCACGTACCACTGCCGGGGCCGCTCCCGGTCCACCAGCGCCACCGCCAACCTGCTCAGGTCCTGCTCGCCCAACGGCTCGCCCCGACGCCCGTTCCCCCACCCGTCGACCACCCCGCCACCCCGGCGCACCGGCGGCGGGGTGGCCCGCTGCCGCGGCACCCGCGCCACCACCGGCGCCCCGTCCGCCCCCGCCGACGCCGGCGCGTACCCGGCCGCCCGCAGCAGCGCCAACGTCTCCGCCACGGGCTTGGTCGAGGCCAGCACGGTCGGACCGAGCGGCCGCAACCCCAGCGACGCCAACGACCGGCGCGCGGCGATCTCCGCCAGCAGCACCGGGTCCGCGGTCCGCACGCAGCACGCCACCGGCACCACCGTGATCCGCCCGTGCTGCCGCGCCACCTCCCGCACCAGGTCCGCCAGCGCGGCGGGCACCCCGTGCGCGGCCACCGCCCCCAACCGGGCCAGCAGCGCGTCCGGCTCGTGCCCGAGGTCCAGCGCCCGCCGCACCCCGGCCCCGCCGAACCTCCACACCCCGCCGGAGCCACCGGCCTCCTCGGCGACCAGCTCCAGCACCGCGCTCAACTCGCGGTCCGGCAACCCCTCCACCACGGCCGTCAGGTCCGGCCGCAGGTCCGCCGTCGACACCGAGGGCGGCACGAACCGACCGGCCACCGCCGCCACGCCACCCGTACCCGCCGCACCACCCGCACCCGCCGCCGCCGCACCACCCGTACCCGCCGCCGTACCCGCCCCGCCCTCCAGCAGCACCCGCCCCAACGAGGTCAACGCGCCCAGCGCCACCAGCCCCAGCGACTCGGCCTCCACCAGCACGGCCTCCGCCACCCCCGCCCCCCACACCGCGGGCCGCGACCACGCCAGCTCGGCCACCACCTCGTGCCGGTGCTCGAACGCCTCGTCCGGCCCCAGCTCCGCGTACCGCGCCAGCACACCCCGCCGCGCCCGGCCCCCGCCGTCCGACGGGGACGGCTCCACCACCGCCTGCCGCTGCCTGCCCGGCACCCCCGCCAACCGCGGCCACGCCTCGACCAGCGCGGCCAACCGGTCCGCCGTCGGCGCGGCGCGCCACGCGTCCGACCGGGTGGTGGGCAGCAGCCACCCGCCCTCCGCGGCCAGCAGCCGCACCTCCACCGCCAGCTCCACCCACAGCCGCACCCGCGCCTCCTCCGCGCGCAGCACGCCCGCGATCCGGCGCAGCTCCCGCAGGCCCAGCCCGCTGCGGCAGGCCACCGGCTCCAGGTCGCAGAACGCGAGCAGCCGCGTCGTCCCGTCCACGGTGGACGTGGCGGGCGCGATGCCGGCCCGGTCGGCGTAACCCCGGTGCTGCGCGGTCCGGCGCGGCAGGCGCGGCGCGGGCGTGATCCGGCGCGCCGGCTCGTCCAGCAGCGGTCGCAGACCGGGCGAGCCGACCACGCCCCCGCCCGCGGGCCACACCAGGGCGCGGGCGCGCAGCTGCGCCAGCACCCGCTTGAGCTCCGCCCGCGCGGCCTTCCCGTTGCAGCGCAGCTGCTCGGCGACCGCCTCCACGTCCGCCCGGCCGCCCAGCCGAGCCACCGCGTCCAGCACGTCCCGGGCCCCCTGGTCCAGCCCCTCCACCGCGATCCGCAGCGACGCCGTCGTGGTCAGCTCGTCGGCCAGCGCCCGCAGCGAGTGGGGTCGGGTCCGGGCGGCGTCCTCCCGCGAGGACAGCACGTCCCGGATTCCCTGCACGTCGAGTTCCCGCAGCCAGGCCACGAGGGCCGCTTTCCTACCCACTCGGCTGATTATGCACAGAACGTGACGACCCGGTGATGCAAAGCTATAGCACTCCCCAATAAGGCACGAATGGCCGAACGTAAGCTTGGTGCCGTGGAATTCAGCGGCTTCGGCGAACACGCCATCGACTTCTACGACGGTCTCGTGGTCGACAACTCGAAAGCGTACTGGGAGGACAACAAGCACCTTTACCACGCGGACGTGCGCGTGCCCATGGAGGCGCTGCTCGCGGCCCTGGAACCGGAGTTCGGGAAGGGAAAGGTCTTCCGGCCCTACCGCGACGTGCGGTTCAGCAAGGACAAAACCCCCTACAAGGACCATTGCGGCGCGGTCGTCGAACCCGGTCGCGGCAGCGGCGCGCACTACGCGCAGATCGGCCCGGAGGGGTTGTTCGTCGCCGGCGGGTCGTTCGCCATGGCCCCCGACCAGCTCGCCCGCTACCGGGAGTCGGTCGCCGACGACCTGCGCGGCCGGGCGCTGGAGCGGGTGCTCGCCCGGCTGGCGGGCCAGGGGTGGGAGCTGCGCGGGGACAGGCTCAAGCGCGCGCCCCGGGGCACGGACCCCGAGCACCCCCGGATCGAGCTGCTCAAGCACAAGCGCCTGTACGTGGCGAAGGTCTGGCCGCCGGACGACGTGCTGCACGAGCCCGGGTGCCTGGACCGCGTGCGCGAGGGGTGGCGCCAGGTGACCCCGCTGGTCGACTGGTGCAACGACCACGTCGGCCTGACCGAGGTGGGCTTCCGCCGATGACCGGGCCGCGCCCCGCGTCGGGCCCCATGCCCCTCCCCCTACTCCCGGCCCCGCTCCCTCCCCACCGGCAGCAGCCGGAACACCAGCAGCCCGACCCCGATCCCGGCGACGTCCACCAGCGCGTCGAGCACGTCACCCCCGCGGCCCAGCGCGGTGATGAGCCACTGCAACACTTCCGAGACCGCGGCGTAACCAACCAGCCCCGCCGCCAACCCCGCGACCGGCAGCCGCGCGTACCGCCCGGTGGTCGTGAGCAGGGCGAACAGCAGGCAGTGGACCACCTTGTCGGTGCCCGGCGGCGAGTCGGGCACTCCTGACTGGGGGGTGAACAACACGATGACGCTCAGCAACGCCGCGATCACGAACGGAAGTATTCTGGCACCCACCCGGCAGATTCTGCCCGTTCCGCGGAGATTACCCCCGGGTACATCCTGATCGGTCCAGTGACAGGGACTACTCTGCACAGACGTGAGTCGACGCGCGAAGATCGTCTGTACGCTTGGTCCCGCCACCGCGACCGAGGACAAGGTCAACGAGCTGGTGGCGGCCGGTATGGACGTGGCTCGGATGAACTTCAGCCACGGTAGCCATGCCGACCACAAGCAGGTCTACGACCTCGTCCGCGCAGCGGCCGACGTGTCGGGGCGGGCGGTCGGCATCCTCGCCGACCTCCAGGGGCCGAAGATCCGCCTGGGGCGATTCGCCCACGGGCCGGTCGAGTGGCGCACCGGGGACGTCGTCCGGGTGACCGTCGAGGACGTCGCGGGCACCCACGACCGCGTCTCCACCACCTACAAGCAGCTGGCGCAGGACGCCAAGGTCGGTGACCGACTGCTGGTGGACGACGGCAAGGTCGGCCTGGTCGTGGTCGACGTCGACGGACCGGACGTGGTCTGCGAGGTCACCGAGGGCGGCCCGGTCAGCAACAACAAGGGCCTCTCGCTGCCCGGCATGGACGTGTCCGTGCCGGCGCTGTCGGAGAAGGACATCGAGGACCTGGAGTTCGCGCTGCGCCTGGGCGTGGACTTCATCGCCCTGTCGTTCGTGCGCTCGCCCGCCGACATCGACCTGGTGCACCAGGTGATGGACCGGGTCGGCAACGGCCGCAAGCCGGTCATCGCCAAGATCGAGAAGCCCGAAGCGGTCGACAACCTCGAGGCCATCGTGCTGGCCTTCGACGGCGTCATGGTCGCCCGCGGCGACCTGGGCGTGGAGCTGCCGCTGGAGTACGTGCCGCTGGTGCAGAAGCGGGCGATCCAGATCGCCCGCGAGAACGCCAAGCCGGTGATCGTGGCCACCCAGATGCTGGACTCCATGATCACCAACTCCCGGCCGACCCGCGCCGAGACCTCCGACGTGGCGAACGCCGTGCTGGACGGCGCGGACGCGCTGATGCTGTCCGGCGAGACGTCGGTCGGCCGCTACGCCATCGAGTCGGTCAAGACCATGGGCCGGATCATCGAGGCCGTGGAGACCGAGTCCGTGGTGGTCCCGCCGCTGACCCACGTCCCGCGCACCAAGCGCGGCGTCATCTCCTACGCGGCGCGCGACATCGGTGAGCGGCTGAACGCGAAGGCCCTCGTGGCGTTCACCCAGTCCGGTGACACCGTGCGGCGGCTGGCCCGCCTGCACACGCACCTGCCGCTGCTGGCGTTCACGCCGGAGCCCAGCGTGCGCAGTCAGCTTGCTCTCACCTGGGGCACGGAGACGTTCCTGGTGCCTAAGGTGGACTCGACCGACGGTATGGTCCGCCAGGTCGACCAGTCGATGCTGTCCATCGGCCGCTACCAGGCCGGTGACCTGATGGTCGTCGTGGCCGGCTCGCCGCCCGGCACCATCGGCTCGACGAACCTCATCCGGGTGCACCGCCTGGGGGAGGAAGACCACGCTTAGGAGATGACGTGACCGAGGCTGCCCGCGCCGCGGCTTCCGCCGGTTTCTCGGACGTTCCGCTGGACGCCGACGGCGTGCCGCACGGGCAGCCCGTGCTCGACCGCCTCGTGGCGCTGCTCGACCTGGAGCGCATCGAGGAGAACATCTTCCGCGGGGTGTCGCCCGCCGAATCGCCCGTGCGGGTGTTCGGCGGGCAGGTGGCCGGGCAGGCCCTGGTGGCCGCCGGCCGGACCGTGGACCCGGGTCGGCGGGTGCACTCGCTGCACTCGTACTTCATCCGGGGCGGTGACCCGACCGTCCCGATCGTGTACGAAGTGGACCGCATCCGTGACGGGCGGTCGTTCACCACCCGCCGGGTGGTCGCCGTGCAGCACGGCAAGGCGATCTTCTCGCTGTCGGCGTCGTTCCAGCTCGACGAGCCGGGCCTGGACCACCAGGACCCGATGCCGTCGGTGCCGCCGCCGGACTCCCTGCCGACCTACGCCGAGTCGGCGGCCGGGTACCTGGACAAGGTGGGCATGGCCCGCCTGCCCAGGCCGGTCGACATCCGGTACGTGACCCAGCCGCCGTGGCGGGCGCGCGAGGACGGGCCGGGCGAGGCGCGCAGCCGGGTGTGGATGCGCGCGGACGGCAAGCTGCCCGACGACGACCTGCTGCACGTGTGCGTGCTGGCCTACGCCTCGGACATGACCCTGCTCGACTCGGTCCTGGTCCGCCACGGGGTCTACTGGGGCACGGACAAGGTGCTGGGCGCGAGCCTGGACCACGCCATGTGGTTCCACCGCCGGTTCCGCGCGGACGAGTGGTTCCTCTACGACTGCGCGTCGCCCTCGGCGTCCGGCGCGCGGGGCCTGGCGACGGGCCGCTTCTACGCCCGCGACGGCAGCCTGGTGGCCACGGTGGTCCAGGAGGGCCTGCTCCGCGTGGTGCGGTAGGCCCCCGGGCTCACTCCTCTCCCCGCAACGCCTCCCACAGCGCCCGCACGTGGTGCTCCCTCGTGCCCTCGGCCCCGATGGCGACGCGGACCGCGAACCGCCCGTTCACCGTCGTGTGCGTGACGAACGCGTCGCCGCTCGCGTTGACCCGCTCCATCGCCGCCCGCGTGGCCCCGTCGCCGTCGCGGTGGGCGAGGGTCACCAGGGACAGCGTGCGGGGCGCGGCCAGCTCCCACCCCTCGTCGGCCCCGACCCACGACTCCAGCAGCGCCGCCAGCTCCACGTGCCTGCGCAGGTGGGCCCGCACGCCCTCCAGCCCGTACCAGCGCAGCACCGACCACAGCTTCAGCGCCCGGAACCGGCGGCCCAGCGGGATCTGCCAGTCGCGGTAGTCGACCACGGCGCCCGACTCGGTCGCGGTGTTGCGCAGGTACTCGGGGAGGATGGTCAGGGCGTCCACCAGCACGTCCGGGTGGGCCGTCCAGAACAGCGACAGGTCGAACGCGGTCAGCATCCACTTGTGGGCGTTCGCGGTGAACGAGTCGGCCAGCCCGACGCCGTCGAACAGGGGGCGGAACTCCGGGCACAGCGCCGCCGGCCCGGCCCACGCCGCGTCCACGTGCAGCCAGGCGCCGTGCTCGGCGCACAGCGCCGCGACCTCCCGCACCGGGTCCACCGCGCCCGTGCCCGTCGTGCCGATGGTCGCGCACACGAGCACCGGCCGCCGTCCCGCCTCCACATCGGCCTTGAGCCGCGCCGCCAGCGCCCCCGCGTCCATCGCCGACGTCGCCGGGTCCACCGGGATCGACCGCACGGCCTGCTCGCCGAGCCCCGCCATGCGCGCCGCGCGCTCGATCGACGAGTGGGTCTGCGAGGACACGTAGACCGTCTCCGCGCCGTCCACGCCGGACTGGCGCCACTTGCCCCCGGACGCCCGGTGCAGCGCCGCCAGCAGCGCGACGAGCGCGGCCGACGACGCCGTGTCCTGGATGACCCCGCCGCCGAGGAAGCGCTCCGGCAGGCCCATGGCGCCCACCAGCTCGTCCATCAGGTGCTGCTCGACCTCGGTCGCGGCGGGGGAGGTGGACCACAGCATCCCCTGCACGCCCAGGCCGGACGACAGCAGGTCGCCGAGCACGGACGGCAGCGACGCGTTGGACGGGAAGTAGGCGTAGAACCCGGGGTGCTGCCAGTGGGTCGTGCCGGGCAGCACCACCCGCTCCAGGTCGGCCAGCAACCCGGCGAAGTCGCCGCCCGCCTCGCTCAACCCGTCGAGCTGCCCGCGCACCCACCCCGGCTCCACCCGGGACCGGACGGGGAACTCCTCGACCCGCGCCCGGTAGTCGGCGATCCAGTCGACCACCTCGTGCCCGACCCGCCGAAACTCCTCAGCATCCACCTCCCCAAGCTAACCCCCCGCGAGTCGTACCTCCAGACCCCGCGAGTCGTACGTCCAGACCCACCGTGTCGTACGTTCCGGACCCCCGAGTTCAGCGTTCGCGCACCCCCCAGGCCGGACACGAACGTTGAACTCGGGGGTCCTGGACGTACGACACGGCCGACCGGAACGTACGACTCGCGGGGTCTGGACGTACGACTCGCGGGGTTCTTCGGGGTTTTGGTTATGTTGGCGGGCGGTGGCCGTCTTCGGTGGGTAAGCCCAACTCGGCCGGGAGGATCGGTATGCGCACACCAGGTGACGCCGAGGCGGTCAAGGCCGCCCAGCGCGGCGAGCCGGGCGCGTTGGACGCGCTGGTGGCGGCCTACCTGCCGCTGGTCTACAACGTCGTCGGGCACGCACTCGGCGGGCACCCCGACACCGACGACGTGGTCCAGGAGACCATGCTGCGCGCCGTGGACGGGCTGTCCCGCCTGGAGAAGCCCGAGTCGTTCCGCTCCTGGCTGCTGGTCATCGCGATGAACCAGGTCCGCGACCGCCACCGCCGCAACCAGCCGCTGCCCGTCGACCACGAGGTGCTCGACCGGGCCGACCCCGGCGCGGACTTCGCCGACCTCGCCATCACCCGCCTCCAGCTCACCGGCCAGCGCCGGGAGGTCCTCGCGGCCACCCGCTGGATCGGCGACGACGAGCGCGAGGTGCTCTCGCTGTGGTGGCTGGAGCAGGTCGGCCGGATCACGCGCGCCGAGCTGGTCAAGGCCCTCGACCTCACCCCGCAGCACGCCGCCGTCCGGGTCCAGCGGATGAAGGCCCAGCTCGACTCGGCCCGCGTGGTCGTGCGCGTGCTGGCCATGCCCCGGTGCGGCGAGCTGGCCGAGGTGGTCGCGGACTGGGACGGCCACCCCGGCGCGCTGTGGCGCAAGCGGATCGTGCGGCACGCCCGGGAGTGCCGGCGCTGCGGGCGCGGGTTCGACGACCTGGCCGCCGTGGACGGGCTGGTGGCCCGCATCCCGCTGGTGCCGGTGCCCGCCGGGTTCGACCTGCTCGACCCCGCTCCGCTCGACCCCGGGCTGGTGGACCCCGGGCTGGTGGACCCCGGCCTGGTCGACGGGCAGGCGACGGCCACCCCGAACGCGATCACCCCGAACACCACCACCCCGACGCCGCTCAAGCCGTCGTTCTGGGCGCACGTGGCGGCCAAGCCGCTGGTCGCGGCGGTCGCGGTGGCGGCGGTGGTGGGCGCGGTGACCCTGCTGCCGCCCGAGCAGGCGCCCCGCCCGGTCCCGGTGGCCGCGCCGATCACCGCGACGACCACCACCCTCGTGCCCGTCACCGCGTCGAGCCAGGCGACCACGACCACCACCACGACGACGACCACCACGAGCCCCACCTCCACCACCACCCGGCCGGTCGTCGCCGCGCCACCCGACCCCCTCCCGGCCGCCAGGTCGATCAAGAAGGGCGTCAGCACCTGGCACTTCGACGGCGTCGGCCGGGCGCTGTCGGACGTCGGCGCGGGCTGGTTCTACAACTGGGCCACCACGCCGGAGGGCGTGCGGGCGCCGGGCGTGGAGTACGTGCCGATGATCTGGGGCGCGAAGACCGCGACCCCGGCCAACCTGGAGGCCGTGAAGGGGCAGGGCACCACGCTGCTCGGCTTCAACGAGCCCGACCTGGCCGAGCAGGCGAACATGTCCGTCGAGCAGGCGCTGGACCTGTGGCCGAGGCTCCAGGCGACGGGGATGCGCCTGGGCAGCCCGGCCGTGGCCTACGGCGGCGACCGACCGGGCGGCTGGCTCGACCGGTTCCTGACCGGCGCCCGCGAGCGCGGCCTGCGGGTCGACTTCATCACGCTGCACTGGTACGGCTCGGACTTCGGCCCGGCCGCCGTCGGCCACCTGAAGGGCTACCTGGACGCCGTGCACGCCCGCTACGGCCTGTCGGTCTGGCTCACGGAGTACTCGCTGATGGACTTCTCCGGCGGCGGCGTGCGCTACCCGGACGACCGGCAGCTGGCCGATTTCGCGGGCGCGTCGTCGCGGATGCTCGACGGTCTGCCCTACCTGGAGCGCTACGCGTGGTTCGCGCTCCCGGCCGACAAGCCCGGCACGGGCCTGTACGCACCCGGCGGCACGCCCAACGCCGCCGGGCAGGCGTACCGCGCCACCGGGTGAGGTGACCCCCGTCGCCGCCGGTCGTGCGGTGGTGACGGGCACCGGCCCGCCCGCCACGACCGGTCGTGCGGTCGCGGCGGGCGGGCCGGTCGCGTTGGGGGGCGAACGGGCCGGGCAGTGAACGGATTGAGCTGCGGCGAGCCGGGCAGCGGCGGGCCGGCGGGAGTGAGCCGGCAGCGGCGGGCTGGGCGGCAGGAGCCGGGTAGCAGCGGAGCGGGCGGCGGCAGGCCGGGCAAGCGAGCCGGGCAAGCAGGTCGGCCGCCGGCCGGTCAGTCGAACAGCGGCTGCCAGCGGCCGTCGAAGCCGCCGTTGGCGGGCAGGTGCCAGCCGGGCGGCAGCCACGTGCCGACCTCGCGGCTCCGGGCGTCGTCGATGCCGCCGGAGTGCACGAAGTACTCGTGCTGCCGCCAGTACGCGCCGTGCGAGGCGGGGTCGCCGCTGACCGCGCCGCGCGTGCGGCCGAGGCTGTCCACGCCGGTGCCCGCGAACCCGCCGAAGTCGTCGCTGCCCGACGGCGTGTCCTCGTCCAGCTCGGCCGAGTAGGCGCCGAAGAACCACGCCTTGGACAGGTAGCCCTCGCGGCCGTCGGTGAGGTCGGACGCGGCGTTGTCGCGCGATTGGTTGTAGAACCGCCGGCGCCCGGTCCCGATGCCCAGCGCGGGCGTCTCGAACCACACGTCCACGACGTCGGTGTCCAGCCAGTGCCGCCGCCAGTCGCCCTGCGACCAGTGCGACGGGACGATGTCGGCGAGGTCCTGGAGCTCGTAGGTCAGCCGCTTGACCGCCGGCCACCGCACCGTGGTGCCGTTGTCGACCCGGCTGGCCTGCGTCGCGGCGTTGGCGCCGGTCAGCGGCACCGCCCCGAGCGCGGCCACCGCGCCCGCCGAGCCGCCGGGCACGAACGCGTAGTGCACGTTGCGGTCGTCGCCCGACCCGGAGATGCCGACCTCCGCCTCACCACCGGCCAACCGCCCGGCGATCTCCGACCACGGGTCGGTGACGTAGCGCAGCTCGTGCCCGTGCGGGCCGATGTCCGGCAGGTCGAAGTCGCTCTCGTCGGCCTGCCACAGCAGCAGGTGGCGGCCGGTGGCGGTGTCCAGGAACCGCACGTCCGGGTCGGTGGACCGGCGCATGACGTGGTCCTTGTGGTGGGTCACGGTGGCGTTGGCGAAGGACTCGCCGGCGGACCCGGGGGTGCCGGTCACGCCGCGCACCACGATCTCGACGCGCTCCCAGTCGTGGATCTCGTCGCCGTCCTTGTCGGCGGCGTTGTAGACGTGGTAGAGCAGCACGAGGGACTTGGCGCCGCCCTCGGTGAACTCCAGCAGCGCGGTGTAGAGGGTGGGCCGGACCTGCCAGTCCGGCAGCGCGCCCGCGACGTGCTGGTCGACCTCCAGCCAGTGGGCGCGGTTGGTGGCGTAGTCGCCGTCGCGGTCGAAGTCGAAGTTCGTCAGCCAGTCGCGGCCCTGCTTGCCGTTGTTCTCGTCGCCGCGCTTGAGGACGACCGGCGCGTAGTGCGACAGGTAGGCCCGGCGCTGGGCCGCGGTCAGGGTCCAGGCGGCCGGGACCTGCTGAGCCGACACCTGCTGAGCCGACACCTGCTGAGCCGACACCTGCTGAGCCGACACCTGCTGCGCCGACACCTGCTGAGCCGACACCTGCTGCGCCGAGACCTGCTGCGCCGACCTCTGCTGGGCCGACGTCTGGTGGGGCGCCACGAGGAACGTGGCCAGGACCGCGGTGGTCAGGGTGAGCACGCGGAGTCTCATGCGCCGATGGTGCTGCGCCGCCGGGCGCGTCGCGCGCACGGCGGCGCCGGGGGTTCGGGATCACGCGCGGAGGGGCCCCGCCGGCCGCCGCCAGTGGTGTGGGCGGGGCCCCGTCACGTCACCGGCCGGGGTCCGCCCGCCGGTGGCCTGGTGGCGGGGACCCACCGGGGTCCCCGCCGCTGTTCACGGGTTCAGGCGAAGGTCCACTTCTGGTTGGCCGCGCCCGTGCAGGTCCACAGCTGGAGCCGGGCGCCGTCCACGCTGGTGTTGCCGGTGACGTCGACGCACTTGTTCGCCGCCGGGTTCACCAGGTCGCGGCCCGCCGTGGCGGTCCACTGCTGGTTCGGGGTGCCGCCGCACGACCACAGCTGGAGCTGCGCGCCGTCGCCGGTGCCCCGGTCCTTCACGTCCAGGCACTTGCCCAGCGCGCGGACCGTGCCGTCGCCGGGGCGGGTCCACTGCTGGGCCGCGGAGCCGTTGCAGGTGTAGAGCTGCACGGCCGCGCCGTCGGCGCTGCTGCCGCCCGCGACGTCGACGCACTTGCCGGCCAGGCCGGTGATGGTGCCGCCGACGGGCTGGGTGCCGCCGCCCGGGGTGCCCTGCCAGGTGAACGTCGCCGTGGTGCGCGCGGGCAGGGTGTAGGTGAACGCCTGGTTGCCCCAGTTCACCCGGATCGACTGGGCCGACGTGCCGCCGTTGTGGGCGATCAGCGCCTTGGAGCCGTCGGGGTTGCGGTAGGCCACGTTCTGCACGGTGCCGTTGGCGGTCGAGTCGATCCGGTGCGCGCCGGGCCGGACGAACTTGGTCAGGTGCCCGGTCGTGTAGTACTCGATCGTGTTGTCCACCTGGCCGGCCCGCGAGCCGCCCTCCTGGACCGTGACCAGGCCGGTGCAGGTGCCGCAGCCGCCGTTGTGCGGGCCCATGTTCTGGTTCAGCGCCAGGCTCCACTTGACCAGGCTGGAGCTCCAGTTGCGGGCGTAGTTGACGATGTCGGCCATGTCCTCGTTGTGCTGGTTCGAGATCCACGTGCCGCCGGAGTGCTCGGTGCTGAACTGCTTCACGTTCGGGTACTGGTTGTGGACCTGCGTGCCCACGGCCGGGTCACCGAAGTAGCCGTGCCAGGCGATGCCGCCGAACAGGGGGTCGTTGCGCACGGCGGCGTCGTTCAGCACGCCCGAACCGAAGTTGGCGTAGTCGCCGTAGTTCCAGTCGTGCACCAGCACCTTGGTGTTGATGCCGGCCGCGCGGAACGCCGGGTAGAGGTTGTTCTTGGTGAACTCGGCCAGGCCCGCCGGGTTCCAGCTCATGCCGGGGTAGTTCATCGCGGTGGGGTTGGACGCCTGGCAGCAGTTCGGCTCGTTCTGCACGGACACGTAGTCGACCGGGATGCCCGCCGCCTGGTAGCTCTGCACGTACTTCACGAAGTACTGGGCGTACATCGGGGCGTACTCCCACTTGAGCCAGCCCATCTGGTCCATGCGGCCGTTGTCCTTCATCCAGCCCGGCGCGCTCCACGGCACGCCCTTGACCCGCAGCTGCGGGTTGAGCTGCTTGGCCTGCTGCGTCAGCAGCCGCACGTTCGTGTCGTAGCCGTTGGCGCCCCAGTCGTTGAGGTCGCAGCACGTGTCGTCCAGGGACACGTTGCCCGGCCGGGACAGGTCGGACGCCCCGATCGGGTTGCGCACGAAGGACAGGCCGATGCCGTCGACGGGGTGGAACAGCCTGCGCATCACCGCGTCCCGGGTGGCCGCGGAGACCGCGCCGCCGCGCAGCAGGTGGGCGGTGGTGTCGGTGATCGACGCGCCGCCGCCCTCGAACTGCTGGTAGCGGGTGTTCTCGTTGACGGTGATGGTGTGGGTGGCGCTGCCGCCGCTGGTGCCGAACGCGACGGACGGCTGCTGGGCCAGGCCCCGGGTGACCACCCGGCCGCCGCTGTCGGAGGTGGTGGTCAGGTGGACGTTGACCGTTTCGCCCGCGGCGACCGCGGCCGGTGAGGGCACGGCGGCCACGGCGGCGGCCGCGGTCAGGGCGGCTATCGCGGCGGTGGTGAAAGCCCGATGGCGGGTAGAGGGCACCTCGGACTCCTTTCACGACGGTGTGGGCAGGGTTCCGGCGGCTGTAACAAATGGAACTTTTGTGGAACGTGTCCGCAAGTGAAAGGAAACAATGGGTCGGTACCCGTGTCAAGGCCGCGCATTCAGCCCGGTAAATACCGGAAAAAGCCGCTCGGTCAGGAGTTCCGCGCGGGTCCGGTGGAGGCCCTGACCACCAGTTCCGTGGCCAGTTCGACGTGCAGCGCCTCCAATTCGTGCCGGTCGAGCAGGCGCACCAGCAGCGTCACGGCCATCCGGCCCATCTCCTGCAACGGCTGCCGCACGGTGGTCAGCCCCGGCACCGCGGCCCGGCTCAGGTCCAGGTCGTCGAACCCCGCGACCGACACGTCACCGGGCACCGACAGGCCGCGTTCCCGGGCCGCCCGCAACGCGCCGACGGCCATCTTGTCGTTGAACGCCACCAGCGCGGTCGGTCGTTCGGGCAGGTCCAGCAGCTCGCCGGCGGCCGAGTGGCCGCGCTCGTCGGTCGGCTCGTCCACGTGCCGCAGCAGCTCCGGCGACGGCAGCACGCCCACGTCCGACAGCGCCGCCGCGTACCCGGCGAGCCTGCCGTCGCTGGCCTGCCAGTCCCGCGGGCCGCCGAGGACGCCGATGCGCCGGTGCCCCAGCTCCACCAGGTGCGCCATCAGCCGCCGCGCGCCCGCGAAGTGCGCCGCCGACACCGAGGCCACGTCGCGCGGCAGCTCGGTGCGCGGGTCCACCACCACGAACGGGAAGCGCCGGTCCCGCAGCCGGACCAGCTCGTCGGCCGGCTCCGGCGGCAGGATCAGCACCGCGCCGCCCACGTCCGCCCGGCCGGCCAGGTCCGGCAGCACCCGCGCCCGCTGCGCCGACGTGCCCGCGTCCAGCACCACCTGGTGGCCGTGCAGGGCCAGCGTCTCGGCCACCGAGGACACGATCAGTCCGAAGTAGTCGGTGAGCAGGTACGGGCAGCGCACGTAGATGGAGCCGGTCGGCTTGGCGCCGCGCGGCCTGGGCGCCCGCGCGCCCAGCTGGTCCACCGCCCTGAGCACCAGCTCGCGGGTGTGCTGGGCGACGTTCGCCTGGCCGTTGAGCACCCGGGAGACGGTGGCGATGGACAGCCCCGTCGCCCGCGCCACGTCCCGCACCGTCGCCCTGCTCATGCGCACCCCCGTTTTCCACAGTTGTTTCACGATGTTACAGCCGCTCGGGGTGCACCCCGACCTTCGTTTTGAGGGGTCGGCGGTGCGTGCGCGCGAGCGCGAACTTCGGCAGGCTGTCCGGATGACCACCTCCGAGGCACCCGCGCGGATCGCCGTCACCGGGCTCGCCGTCATGGGCAGCAACCTGGCGCGCAACCTCGCCCGGCACGGCTACCGCGTCGCCGTGCACAACCGCACCGACGCCCGCACCAAAGCACTGATCGAGGAGCACGGCCACGAGGGCGACTTCGTCCCCGCGGGGACGCTGGAGGAGCTCGTCGCGAGCCTCCAGACCCCGCGCCAGATCATCATCATGGTCAAGGCGGGCGGCCCGACCGACGCCGTCATCGACGAGCTGGCGCCCCTGCTGGAGCCCGGCGACATGGTGATCGACGGCGGCAACGCCCACTACGCCGACACCCGCCGCCGCGAGGCGAGGCTCAGGGAGGCCGGGCTGCACTTCGTCGGCAGCGGCATCTCCGGCGGCGAGGAGGGCGCGCTCAACGGCCCGTCGATCATGCCCGGCGGGTCGGCCGAGTCCTACCGGCACGTGGGGCCCGTGCTGGAGGACATCGCGGCCAAGGTGGACGGCGTGCCGTGCTGCGTCCACGTCGGACCGGACGGCGCCGGGCACTTCGTGAAGATGGTGCACAACGGCATCGAGTACGCCGACATGCAGCTCATCGCGGAGTCCTACGACCTGCTGCGCCGCGTCGGCGGCATGACGCCGTCCGGGATCGCGGAGGTCTTCCGCGGCTGGAACAGCGGCGACCTGGAGTCCTACCTGGTGGAGATCACCGCCGAGGTGCTGGGCCACGCCGACCCCGACACCGGCGTGCCGCTGGTCGACGTGATCGCCGACGAGGCCGAGCAGAAGGGCACCGGCCGCTGGACCGTGCAGGAGGCGCTGGAGCTGGGCGTGCCGGTGACCGGCATCGCGGAAGCCGTGTTCGCCCGCTCGCTGTCCGGGCGGGTCGAGCAGCGCGAGGCCGCGCGCGACGCGTTCGGCGCCTCGGAGGTGCTCGCCTCCGAGCAGCTCGCGGGCGGGCTGGTCGAGGACGTGCGGCAGGCGCTCTACGCGTCCAAGGTCGTGGCGTACGCGCAGGGCTTCGACCAGATGCGCGCGGCGAGCGCCGAGTACGGGTGGGACCTGGACCTGGGCGCGATGGCCACCATCTGGCGCGGCGGCTGCATCATCCGGGCCCGGTTCCTCGACCGCATCCGCGAGGCGTACGACAAGAACCCGGAGCTGGCGTCCCTGCTCGTGGACGACTACTTCCGGGACGCGGTGCGGGCCGCCGAGGCGGCGTGGCGGCGGGTCGTCGTCGGGGCGGTCCAGGCGGGCGTGCCCGCGCCCGGCTTCGTGTCCGCGCTGGCCTACTACGACGCCCTGCGCTCGGAGCGGCTGCCCGCGTCGCTGGTGCAGGGGCTGCGGGACTTCTTCGGCGCGCACACCTACCGGCGGACCGACCGCGGGGGCAGCTTCCACACCCTCTGGTCGGGTGACCGGTCCCAGGTGGACGGCTGATCCCGGGGCTGTCGACGGCGGCCGGGGGCGTGACCGCTCCCGGCCGCTTGACCGCTCTGGCTGTTTGACCGCTCTGGCTGTTTGACCGCTCTGGCTGTTTGACAGCTCTGGCTGTTTGATCGCTCCCGGTGCTCGATCGGTCCGGCTGCCTGACCGCTCCGGTGCTCGACCGCTCCGGTGCTCGACCGCTCCGGTGCTCGACCCGCCACGGCCGACTGACTCGCCGGCCGTGGCGGGCCGCCGCCACTCCAGCCCTGCCCGGCCGCCGCCACTCCGGCCCCGGCCTGCTCCACCGCGGCGTGCCGGCCCGCCCGGCCCTCACCCGCCATCCTCCCCGGCAACCCCGTCACCAGCCGTGACGAGCGGCCGTTGATCAACACGTCCGGGTGGAACCGCTGTCAGATCGCCCACATCGTCGTCATGATGGTGTCGACGCTGACCTTCAGCAACGCGGCTGTGCCGACACGTCCACTGTGCCGACACGGAGGTGCCACCGTGGCGACCACCCACCACCGCGCCGGGGCCGAGCGCCGACTCGTCACCCCCCGGCCGCGACCTCCGCTGCCCTTAGCCGCGCGCTGACCCCGCCGCCCCGACCGCCGCCCCGTCCACCGCGCCGGGTCCCGCGGCCCTCGGCCCTCGGCCACCGCGCCGGAACTCCCCCCACCCCACCGCGACCCGCGCACGTCCGCGCGGGCCGACCACCCCCTGCTGCCTGGAAGGACCACGAGATGAACCGTCCGCGCCCCACCAAGTCCCACGCCGGCGAGCACACCACGGCCGGCCCACCGGGAGGGCTCGCCGCGGTGCTCCGCCACGACCTGCCCGCCTCGGTGGTGGTGTTCCTGATCGCGGTGCCGCTGTCGATGGGCATCGCCGCCGCGACCGGCGCGCCGCTGGTGACCGGTCTGGTCTCCGCGGTCGTCGGCGGCCTGGTCGCGGGCGCGCTCAGCGGTGCGCCGCTGGCCGTCAGCGGGCCGTCGACGGGCATGGTGGTGATCACCGCGGGCATCGTCGCGGAGCACGGCTGGGCCGCCACGGCCGCCATCACGCTCGCCGCCGGTGTCGTCCAGGTGGCGTTCGGCCTGCTCAAGCTGGGGCGGGTGGCGCTGTCGCTGTCACCGGCGGTGGTGCACGGGATGCTCGCCGGCCTCGGCTTGAGCATCGCCGTCGGCCAGCTCGCCGTCGTCCTCGGCGGCACGGCCGCCACGACCGTGCCCGACAACCTGGCGCGGATGCTGACCACCGGGGTGAGCTGGGACGCCGTGCTGGTCGGGACGCTCACCGTCGCGGTGATGCTGCTGTGGCCGCGCCTGCCGCGGGCGGCGCTGGTGCCCGCGCCGCTGGTGGCCGTGCTCGCCGTGACGCTGGCGACCGGCGGGCTCGACGTGGCGCGCGTCGACCTGCCCGACGACCCGCTGTCCGGGCTGGTGCTGCCGCGGCTGCCCGCGGGGAGCCTCGGCGGCGTGGTGTTCGCGGTGCTCACGGTGGCCGTGGTGGTCAGCGTGGAATCGCTGCTGTCGGCCGTCGCGATCGACCGGCTGCACGACGGGCCGCGCGCCGACCTCGACCGCGAGCTGGTCGCCCAGGGCGCGGCCAACGCGGTGGCGGGCGCGCTGGGCGGGCTGCCGGTGTCCGCGGCGATCGCGCGCAGCTCCGCCAACGTGGCGGCGGGCGGGCGCACCAGGGCGTCCGCGGTGCTGCACGGCCTGTGGATCGCGGTGTTCGTGCTGGCGCTGGGGGCGGTGCTGGAGCTGATCCCGCTGGCCGCGCTGGCGGGTGTGCTGCTGGTGATCGGGCTGCGACTGGTGGGCGTGCGGTGGATGCGGGCGCTGTGGCGGCACGGCGAGTTCAGCGCGTACGCGGTCACGGTGGTGGGCGTGGTGGTCCTCGGGTTGGTGGAGGGCGTGCTGCTGGGGGTCGCGGTGGCGGCGGTGCGGTCACTGCACCGGTTGACCCGCGCGACGGTGCGCGTGGAGGCCGAGCCGGACGGCTACCGGGTGGTGGTGCGGGGCTCACTGGTGTTCCTCGGCGCGGGCCGGCTGGTGCGCGGGCTGCGGTCGGTGCCGCTGGGGCAGCGCGTGCTGCTGGAGCTGCACCTCGACTTCCTCGACCACGGCGCGTACGAGGCGATCGACGAGTGGCGCACCGGCTACGAGCGGCTGGGCGGGCAGGTCGAGGTGGACGAGGTGCACGACACGTGGTTCAGCAAGGCCACGCGCGGCATCCCGGCGCTGCGCAAGACCCCGCTGTCGCCGCTGCCCAGGTGGTTCGCGCCGTGGTCGCACTGGCAGCGGCAGCGGGCGGTGACCGTGCCGAGGCAGCGCGACGACGCCGACCCGATGATCCGCGGCATGGACGAGTTCGAGCGCACCACGGCGCCGCTGGTGCGGCCGTTCCTGGCGGAGCTGGCCGAGCGGGGGCAGCGGCCCCGGCAGCTGTTCATCACCTGCGCGGACTCCCGGGTGGTGCCGAACCTGATCACCACCAGCGGGCCGGGCGACCTGTTCTGCGTGCGCAACATCGGCAACCTGGTGCCGCTGGGCGGTGACGCCTCGGTGGGCGCGGCGATCGAGTACGCGGTGGAGGTGCTGGCGGTCGAGACCGTCGCGGTGTGCGGCCACTCGGACTGCGGCGCGATGAAGGCCCTGCTCAACGGCTCCGCCCGGCCGGGCTCGCAGCTGCACGAGTGGCTGCGCGCCGCCGAGCCGAGCCTGATCCGCTTCCACGCGGGCGAGTCGGACCTGCCGGTGCTCGAACACCTGGCCGTCACCAACGTCGCCCAGCAGCTGGACAACCTGATGACCTACCCCGCCGTGCGCGAGGCCGTCGCCGCGGGCGCGCTGCGCCTGGTGGGCATGTACTTCGACATCTCCGCCGCCCGCGTCTACCTGGTCGACCCGGCCCAGGCCGCCCTGCGCCCGGTCCGCGCCTGACCGCGAGTCGAACGCTCAGGCCCACCGTGTCGAACGCTCACGACCCCCGAGTTCAACACTCAGGACCGACCGGGGGTGCGCGAACGCAGAATTCGGTGGGTCTGAGCGTTCGACACGGTCGACCGGAGCGTTCGACACGGTCGACTTGAGTGTTCGACACGGTCGACTTGAGTGTTCGACTCGCGCGGGGGTCAGCCGGCTCGGCGGGCGTGTTCGCGGCGGCCGGAGGGCTCGTCGTCGAAGACGGTGAGGCAGAGCTGGGTGGTCAGGTAAGCGCGGCACGGGGACGGCAGCCGGCGGCTCCACCAGCGGGTGCGGCAGGTGGGGCAGCGGCCGCGGTCGTCGGGGGTGTGCTCGTCCAGGAGGGCCTTGACGGCGGCCACCACCCGCGGCAGCTCGCTGCGGGCCAGGTCCGCCGCGGTCTCGTCGTCGCCGGTCGCCGCGAGGCGCACCAGCGTGGCCAGGTGTTCGTGCAGGGACTTGTCGAGCTGGCTGAAGACCGTGCCGGACACCCTCAGCGCTCCTTCCGGGGGGCTCGTGTGCTCCAGCAGCCTGCTTCCGTTCCCCGGCCACCTGCAAGTTGCGTTACACGAATGGATGACGCCCCTTTGCTCCATCCGCGCACCGCCACAGACTGGGGCTGATCAACGGACTGGGAGCTGGTCAACGTCCCACGAGGAGGTGCGGATGTCCCGGGGGAGCAGCCCGACGCTGCGCAAGCGCCGGCTGGTCAGCGAGCTGCGCAGGCTGCGCGAGGCGGCCGAGCTGACCATCGAGGAGGTCGGCGAGCGGCTGGAGTGCTCCGCGTCGAAGATCAGCCGGATCGAGACCGGCCGGGTCGGCGTCACCCCGCGCGACGTCCGCGACAT
Organism: Saccharothrix lopnurensis; assembly: GCF_042658445.1. NCBI lineage: Bacteria > Bacillati > Actinomycetota > Actinomycetes > Pseudonocardiales > Pseudonocardiaceae > Saccharothrix > Saccharothrix lopnurensis. The sequence goes on from NZ_JBHSQO010000005.1 coordinate 89,920, forward strand.
GCTCGCCGCCTACGGCGCGGACCCCGACACCCGCGACGAGCTGGTGCAGCTGGCCCGCGAGGCCCGCCGCCGGGCCTGGTGGGACGAGTTCGGCGACATCGCGCCCGGCCGCTACGTCGGGTTCGAGGCCGACGCCGAGTCCGTGCGCACCTACCAGGGCCTGGTGGTGCCCGGCCTGCTCCAGGACGAGGACTACACCAGGGCGCTCATCCGCAACGTCCTGCCGGGCGCCGCGCCGGCCGAGGTCGACCGCCGGGTCAAGCTGCGCAAGGCCCGCCAGGCCCTGCTGACCGAGGACGACCCGCTGCGCCTGGACGTGGTCGTGGACGAGGCGGCGCTGCGCCGGCTGGTCGGCGGCCGGGCGGTGATGGCGGCCCAGGCGCGGCGGCTGAACCAGGTCGGCGCGCTGCCGAACGTCACCCTCAGGGTTGCTCCTTTCGCCGCCGGCGGACACGCCGCAATGGACGGCCCTTTCGTGATTCTCACATTTCCGGGGAAACTCGACCCGGACGTGGTATACCTCGAAAGCGCAAGGAGTGACGTCTATTTGGAACAGCCCACCGACGTCGCCAATTATTCCAACATGTTCGAGCGGCTCTGCGCGGGATCGCTCGACCCGGCGGCCTCGGCCGCCCTGATCGAGCAGGTGGCGCACGAGCTCACCTGAACGAGGGGTGAACTGCCATGCAGCGAGAGTGGCGCAAGAGCAGCCGGTCGTCCGCGGGCGGGCCGGAGTGCGTGGAAATCGCGCTCGACCCGACGTGCGCCGGCGTGCGTGATTCGAAGAACCGAACGGGCGGTGAGCTGGGCTTCGGTTCGGCGCAGTGGTCGCGGTTCGTGTCGACCGCGAAGGACGGCGCATTCGACCTGGGCTGAACGACGCAGCGGGGTGGGGCGCGGCGGCGCAACGGCGGAAGGCGAAAAGGGCAACGGAAGAGCGGAGCGGAAGAGCGGCGGAATGGAATAACACGAGAGCGGGAGAACGGAAGAGGGGAACGGTCGAGGGGCGTGCCGGGGGGTGCGCCCCCGACTTCTGCCCGGGGTCCGTGCGACCGGGGTCTGGCGCTGCTGCCGGCGTCCACCGCGGTGACGACCGCGCCCCGGTTCCCGCCCGCCTCGATCGCGGGCGCGGTGAGCCGGGCGGCGCTGCGCATCGGCATCGGCTCGGCCGGAGGAGGCCCGGAGGAGGCCCGGGAGCCGGAGGGGGTCGCCCGAGGCGTCCGACGCGAAGGGGCCGCGGTCGGGGGTTCGGTCCCGACCGCGGCCCCGTTCACTGGGGGAGGGCAAGGGAGTCGAGCCACCCCCTACCGGGTGGCCCTCTCCGGTGGTCCTGAGGGACGAGGGCGGGCCGGCGTTCCGCCGCCGCGGGCTGGATGCCCCTTGCACGCCGGCACGCCCTCGTCGTTCTCGGAGACGGCCCGTGTTCGGCCGTCTGGTCCAACCTGCCCCACCGGGGTTCGCCCTGTGTGGTTGGTCGGACACGCTTAGCGTAAGAATGCGGCTACAGGACGACTGGAGCCCGACTGGAGTGATCTCCCGGGCTCCGTCGTGGCGAGGTACTCCGGTGGGGGATTCGGTCGGTGGACAAGGGTGGCGGGGAGCACTTGCGGTTCGAGGTGCTCGGCCTGCTCAGGGCGGTGCGCGGCGGCGCGGAGGTGGACCTCGGCGCCGCCAAGCAGCGCGCCGTGCTCACGGTGCTGCTGCTGGCCCGCAACACCCCGGTGAGCCGGGACCAGATCATCGGGGCGGTGTGGGGCGACCACCAGCCCAGCAGCGCGGTCAACCTGGTGCAGACCTACGTGGCCGGCCTGCGCCGCGCCCTGGAGCCCAGCCGCGCCCGCCGCGCGCCGGCCGAGCTGCTGACCTCCGTCGGCGACGGCTACCTGCTGCGGGTCGAGCCCACCGCGGTCGACCTGGACGACTTCGAGCGCGGCGTGGCGGCCGCGAACCGGCTGCGGGCCGCCGGCGACCTGGTCGCGGCGGCCGCCGCGCTGGAGGAGGCCCTCGGCCTGTGGCGCGGCGAGCCGCTGGGCGGGGTCGCGGGCCTGTTCGCGGAGGTCGAGCGGGGCCGGCTGGTGGAGCGCCGGCTCGCCGTGCTGGAGGAGCGCGCGGAGCTGATGCTGCTCATCGGGCGCGGCGCGGAGCTGGTGCCGGCGCTGACCTCGCTGGTGGCCGAGCACCCGCTGCGCGAGCGCGGCCACGGCCTGCTGATGCGGGCGCTGTGCCAGGCCGGGCGGCAGGCGGAGTCGCTGGCCGCCTACCGCGAGGCCCGCCGGGTGCTGGTGGCGGAGCTGGGCGTGGAGCCCGGCCCGGAGCTGCGCAAGCTGCACCAGGCCGTGCTGGCGGGCGACAACCCGGAACCGGAGCCGCCGACCCGGCCGATGGTGCTGCCCGCCGCCGAGCCGGTCCAGGCGGTCCCGATCACGCCCGCGCAGCTGCCCCGCGCGTCGGTGTCCCTGATCGGGCGCGACGCGGAGCTGGCGCGGCTCGACGGCCTGCTGGCGGGGCACCCGGACGGCGGGCTGGTGCTGGTGGTGACCGGTCCGGCGGGGGTCGGCAAGACGGCGTTGGCGCTGCACTGGGCGAACCGGGTGCGCGAGGACTTCCCGGACGGCCAGCTCTACGTCGACCTGCACGGCTACGACCCGAACCGGGAGCCGCTGGGCGCGGGCGAGGTGCTCAACCGGTTCCTGCGCGCCCTGGGCGTGCCGTCGCCGGACATCCCGGTGAGCGTGGAGGAGCGGTCGGCGCTGTTCCGCACGCTCATCGCGGACCAGCGGATGGTCGTGATGCTGGACAACGCGCGCGGCTCGACCGAGCTGCTGCCGCTGCTGCCCGGCCCGCCGTCGTGCGTGGTGGTCACCTCGCGCCGGCGGCTGGTCGGCCTGGTCGCGCACGCCGAGGCCCGGCTGGTCGAGCTGGACATGCTGGACCTGGACGCGGCCGTGGCCGTGGTGGGCCGGGTGGCCGGGCGGGACGGCGCGGAGTCCGCCGCGCTGCGCCGGCTGGCGGTGCTCTGCGACGGGCTGCCGCTGGCGCTGCGGATCGCCGCGGCCCGGCTGGCGGTCTCGCCCGCGCTGAAGGTCTCGGAGCTGGTGGCCGAGCTGGACGACGAGCACGGCCGGCTCGCCGCGCTGGGCCTGGAGGACGAGGACTCGACGGTGCGGGCGGCGCTGGACGCCTCGCGCCGGGCACTGTCGCCGCTGCCCGCGCGCCTGCTGGCGCTGCTGGGCCTGCACCCCGGGCCGGAGGTGACGGCGTTCGTGGTCGCCGCCATGGCGCGCGTGCGGGTCGCCGAGGCCCAGCGCGCCCTGGACGCGCTGACCGCCGCGAACCTGCTGTCGGCGACCGAGGCCGGCCGCTTCGGCGCGCACGACCTGGTGCGCGTCTACACCAGGACGCTGGCCGCCGAGCTGGACGCCGCCGAGCGGCGCTCCGCCACCGGCCTGATGCTCGACTACTACCTGCACTGCGCGGACCTGGCGGACGGGCGGCTGCCGGTGGCGCGCGGCAACAGCGTGCGGGTGGCGCCCGAGCGCCCGCCCGCCGAGGTGCCGAAGCTGGCCGGCTCCGCCGAGGCGTTCGCCTGGCTGGACGCCGAGCAGGGCAACGTCATCGCCGCCGCCGAGCTGGCCGCGGAGGGCGCGGAGCGGGCGTGGCTGGTGCACGCCTGGCAGCTGCCGTACACGCTGTCGCGGTTCTTCTGGCTGCGGGCCGACCGGTCGACGTGGCTGCGCACCACCGAGACCGCGCTGAAGGCGGCCACGAGGCTGGGCGACCCCGAGGCGAAGTTCGTGATGCTGTTCAACTCCGGCATCGCGCTGGCCCAGTTCGGCCGGGTGGACGAGTCGCTGGCCCGGCACCGCGAGGCGCTGGAGGTGGCGCGGGCGTCGGGTGACGCGAACGCGCAGGCGCGGGCGCTGACCACGGTCGCGGACATGCTCCAGGGCCTGGGCCGGGTGGACGAGTCGGAGGCGTCCTACCGGGAGGCGCTGGAGGTGAGCCGGGCGGCCGGGTCGCGCTGGGCCGAGGCGAACGCCCACCACAACCTCGGGCTGCTGCACCTGGCGTCGTGCCGGTACGGCGAGGCGGAGAAGTGGCTGCGCACGGCCGTGGGCATGTACCGGGAGGTCGGCGAGCAGTGCGGCGAGTCGACGTGCCACACCGACCTGGCCATGGTGCTGCTGGAGTCGGACCGGCACTCGGAGGCGCTGGCGTCGGCGCGCACCGCGCTGTCGGTGGCCTCCGCGGCGGCCAGCCCGTACCACCAGGCGGTGTCGCACGACCGGCTGGCGGTGGTGCTCGACCGGCGGGGGCAGCCGGGCGCGGTGGCGCACTGGCAGCGGGCGTTGGCGCTGTTCACGGAGCTGAACGCGCCGGAGGCGGACCAGGTGCGGGCGCGGTTGGCGCGGGCGCGGGCGGGCACCGCGGTCTGAACCGCCGTGATCGGTTCAGTGGTCTGGACCTATTGCCAGGAAGGTCTAGACCTATTTACGTTCACGACGCTGCGTCGAGGTCGCCGCCTGGTGCAGGAGGTACCCGTCGTGTCCCGAAGAAAGCTGTTGCCGCTCCTGGCTTCCCTGGTCACCGCGGCCGGGTTGGCCGTGGCGGTCCTGTCCCCGACGACGGCCGCCGCCGCCGGTGAGGAGTGCCGCCCCGACGGCCTCCACCAGACGCCCGGCGTCGCCGTCCCGTACTGCTCGGTCTACGACACCGAGGGCCGCGAGCAGATGGGCGCCGGCCACGCCCGCCGCGTCATCGGTTACTTCACCAGCTGGCGGACCGGCCGCAACGGCACGCCCGCCTACCTGGCCACCGACATCCCGTGGACCAAGGTCACCCACCTCAACTACGCGTTCGCGCACGTCGACGCGCGGAACCGGGTGTCCGTCGGCCCCGACGGCCCGGACAACCCCGCCACCGGCATGACCTGGCCGGGCGTCGAGCTCGACCCGACCCTGCCCTACCGGGGGCACTTCAACCTGCTCACCAAGCACAAGAAGCAGCACCCGAACGTGAAGACGCTGATCTCCGTGGGTGGCTGGGCCGAGACCGGCGGCTTCCTCAACCCCGACGGCACGCGCAACGCCAGTGGCGGCTTCTACAAACTCGGCGCGCAGCCCCAGGCCACCGTCGACGCGTTCGCCGACTCGGCCGTGGACTTCATCCGGGAGTACGGCTTCAACGGCGTCGACATCGACTACGAGTACGCCACCTCGAACAACCACGCGGGCAACCCGGACGACTCCTGGATCTCCAACGCCAACCGCGGCACGCTGTGGGCCGGCTACGAGAAGATCATGAAGACGCTGCGGGAGAAGCTGGACCGCGCCTCCGCCCAGGACGGCAGGCACTACCTGCTCACCGCGGCCGTGCCCGCCTCGGGCTGGCTGCTGCGCGGGCAGGAGGCGTACCAGGTCACCCGGTACCTGGACTACCTCAACATCATGTCCTACGACCTGCACGGCTCGTGGAACCACTTCGTCGGCCCCAACGCGTCGCTCTACGACGACGGCAAGGACGGCGAGCTGGCCGCCGGCGGCGTCTACACCGCGCCGCAGTACGAGGGCATGGGCTACCTGAACACCGACTGGGCCTACCACTACTACCGCGGCGCGATGCAGGCCGGCCGGATCAACATCGGCGTCCCGTTCTACAGCCGCGGCTGGCAGGGCGTCACCGGCGGCACGAACGGCCTGTGGGGTCGCGCGGCGCTGCCCGACCAGGCGAAGTGCCCGCCCGGCACGGGTTCCGCGGTCGGCTCGACCACCCCGTGCGGCAACGGCGCGGTCGGCATCGACAACCTGTGGCACGACAGCACCGCGGGCGGCGCGGAGGTGCCCAGCGGCGTGAACCCCATGTGGCACGCCAAGAACCTGGAGCACGGCATCACGCCGGACTACCTGGGGCAGCACGGCCTGGACCCGGCCAACGACCCGACCGACCGGGTGACCGGCACCTACCGCAGGCACTACGACAGCACGCTCACCGCGCCGTGGCTGTGGAACGCCGACAAGAAGGTCTTCCTGTCGACCGAGGACGAGGAGTCCATCGCGGCCAAGGCGAAGTACGTGGCGGACAAGGGCATCGGCGGCATCATGATCTGGGAGCTGGCCGGCGACTACCGCTTCGACGCGGCCAAGGGCCAGTACACCGTCGGCGACACGCTGCTCACCAAGATCGACGAGGGGCTGCGCGGCGCCGCGCCCTACGGCAACCGCAAGGCGTCCGGCGCCACGCCGACCGACGTGCTGGACGTGTCCGCCACCGTCTCCGGGTTCGCCCTCGGCGACAGCAACTACCCGATCACGCCCAAGCTCAGGATCACCAACAACTCGACCACCACGGTCCCCGGCGGCACGAAGATCGGTTTCGACTACGGCACCAGCGCCCCCGGCAGCATGGCCGACCAGTCCGGGTTCGGGCTGCGGGTCACCGCCAAGGGCCACTCCGGTCCCAACGTCGGCGGCCTGAAGGGCGACTTCCAGCACGTCGAGCTGACCCTGCCCACGTGGCAGCCGCTGGCGCCGGGCGCCTCGGTGGAGGTCGCGCTGAGCTACCAGCTGCCGATCGCCTCGCCGTCGAACTTCACCCTGACCTTCGGCGGCAAGTCCTACGCCATCGCCTCCGACCACCCGCGCGCCGGAGCCCGCGGCCCCGACCCGACCACGACCACCACGACGACCACGACCAGCCAGCAGCCCAGCTGCACCACGCCCGCGTGGGACCGCGCCAAGGTCTACAACGGCGGCAACGAGGTCTCGCACGGCGGCAAGCGCTGGCAGGCCAAGTGGTGGACGCAGGGCGACGAACCGGGCGCCGGCGGCGAGTGGGGGGTGTGGCGCGACCTGGGCGCCTGCTGAGGATTCCCGAGTCCCCCTTACCCGCCGCCTGCCCACCCCTTACGGCGGCGGGTAAGGGAACCACCCCCTCGGACCACGTGGATCCCCGGTGCCCGCACGCGTCGCGCGGCGGCGGGCGGCGAGATGAGGACGAGCGGGAACAGCCCCTGTGAGCCGGTTCGAGGTGCGACAACACGCCTGGTGCGGCACGCCTCGGTGCCGGAGTTCCCCTGGTGGCGCGCAACCGGGAGCTGACCAGGCTCCGCGTCGCCCTCGACGAGGCCGCCCGCGGCGAGGCCGGCGCGGCGCTGGTCGCGGGCGACGCGGGCGGTGACCGGCGGGTGCCCCGGACGCCGACCGAAGTGCTCCTGGGCCGGGTCGAGCGCCTCGGCGCGGACGCGCGGCACGTGGTGCGGGTCGCGTCGGTCGGCGAGCGGTCGGTGCGCCACGACCTGCTGCGCGACCTTGCCGGGATGGGCGACGCGGTGCTGGACGGCGCGCTGCGCGAGGCGGTGCGGCACCACGTGCTGCTGGTCGAGCGGGGTGAGGTCCACGCGTTCCGGCACGCGTTGCCGCGCGAGGCCGTGCACGGCGACCTGCTGCCCGGCGAGCGGGTGCGGCTGCACGCCGCCTACGCCGACCGGCCGGCGCCCGCCGACGGGCGCGGCGCGGCGGAGGCGCTGGCCCACCACAGCCTGGAGTCGTACGACCTGCCGCGGGCGCTGCGGGCCTCGGAGGCGCTGCTGGGCGCGGACCACCGACCCGAAGCCGTGGCCAACGCCCTGGACCGCGGCCTCCTCCCCTCCCCAACCAACCCCGCGAGTCGTACGTCCAGACCTCGCGAGTCGTACGTCCAAGACCCCCGAGTTACACGTCCAGGACCCCCGAGTTACACGTTCGCGTCGGTTGGGGCGGGGCTGTCGGGCGCGCGAATGTAGAACTCGGGGGTCCTGGACGTACGACACGGTCGACCTGGACGTACGACTCGCGCGTTCTGGACGTACGACACGCAGGGCCTGGACGTACGACTCGCGGGTCAGACTGGAGGGGGACGGTGGGTCAGACCCCAGGGGTAGGGGGATGTGGGCGGCGGGGTGACGACTGGGTAGGAGGAGTGGATTTAGCTTCGTTCCCGTTGGGTTGGTCTAGGGAATGAGGGAGCATGTCCGCACTGGTGTCCGACATCGGGACCGGCACCGCCGCCGCGGCCGCGAACCTGGTGAAGGTGTACGGCAAGGGCGACACGGCGGTGCGGGCGCTGGACGGCGTCAGCGTGGCCTTCCAGGCGGGTCGGTTCACCGCCATCATGGGCCCGTCCGGGTCCGGCAAGTCCACCCTGATGCACTGCCTGGCCGGGCTCGACAACGTCGACGAGGGCGCCGTGCACATCGGCGGCACGGAGATCACCTCGCTGGGCGACAAGGAGCTGACCAGGCTGCGCCGCGACCGCGTGGGCTTCGTCTTCCAGGCGTTCAACCTGCTGCCCACCCTCTCCGCGGAGCAGAACATCCTGCTCGGCCTGGAGCTGGCCGGCCGCAAGCCCGACCGCGAGTGGTTCGACACGATCGTGGACGTCCTCGGCCTGCGCGACCGCCTCAAGCACAAGCCCAGCGAGCTGTCCGGCGGCCAGCAGCAGCGCGTGGCCTGCGCCCGCGCCCTGGTCGCCCGCCCCGACGTGGTCTTCGCCGACGAGCCGACCGGCAACCTGGACTCGCGCTCCGGCGCGGAGGTCCTCGACTTCCTGCGCATGTCCGTGCGCAAGCTCAACCAGACGGTGATCATGGTGACGCACGACCCGGTCGCCGCGTCCTACGCCGACCGCGTGGTCCTGCTCGCCGACGGCCGGCTGGCCGGCGAGATCCAGGACCCGACCGCCGACTCCGTGCTGTCCGCGCTCAAGCACCTGGGGGCGTGACCCGATGCTGCGCACGATCATCGCGGGTCTCCGGGCCCGCACCGCGCGGCTCGTGCTGTCCTCGATCGCCATCGCGCTCGGCGTCGCGTTCGTCACCGGCACCCTGGTGCTCGGCGACGCGATGAACGCGAGCCTGCGCGACGAGTTCGCCCGCAGCGCCCGCAACGTCGACGCCGCGGTCACCCTGTCCGGCACCACCGACGCCAGGGGCCTCACGCCCCAGCAGTTGGACGCCATCCGCCGGGCGCCGGGCGTGGCGGGCGCCGACCCGCGCAACAGCGCCCCGGTGCCGCTGATCGCCGCGAACGGCAAGGCCAGGCAGGCGTACGCCACCCCGCTGGCCACCACGCCCGAGCTGCGCGAGTACGACCTCGACCAGGGCCGCTACCCGGACGCCGACGACGAGATCGCGGTCGACGCGCGCACCGCCGAGTCCGCCAAGCTCACCCTCGGCCAGTCCGTGGAGCTGCTGGGCGAGGACGAGTCGCGGCGCTCGTACACCCTGGTCGGCACCTACACCCAGGGCGGCTCCGAGATCGCCATGATGGGCGGGGACCACCTGGTCCTCACGCCCACCGCCTTCACCGGGTTCAGCCGCGACGAGCTGCCGTACGAGGTGGTGGTCGCGGCCGCGCCCGGCGTCTCGCAGCAGCAGCTGGTGGACGACGTCCGGGCCGCCGTCGGCGCGGACGGGCTCAGCTTCCGGACCGGTGAGGAGATGACCCGGGCGCAGCTGGCGCAGATCAGCTCGCAGGCCGGGGAGTTCACCGCGGTGCTGCTGGCGTTCGCGCTGATCGCCCTGGTCGTCGCGTCCATGGTCATCTACAACACCTTCACCATCCTGATCGCCCAGCGCACCCGCGAGCTGGCGCTGATGCGCTGCGTCGGCGCGAGCCGCGGCCAGGTGTTCCGCGGCGTGCTGGCCGAGGCCGTGGTCATGGGCCTGGTGGCGTCGGTGATCGGCCTGCTCGGCGGCCTGGGCGTGTCGGCCCTGCTCCAGAAGGTGATCAACTCCTTCAACGGCGGTTCGGGCGAGGTGCTCCTGCCGGTGGCGGGCACGACCGTGCTCGCCGCGTTCGCGGTCGGCACCGTGGTGACCGTGCTGGCCGCCGTGCTGCCCGCCCGCCGGGCGACCCGGGTCGCGCCGGTGGCCGCGCTGCGCAGCCAACTCGACAGCGGCGAGGAGGTCGCCCGCACCGGCGTGCTGCGCGTGCTGACCGCCGTGCTGCTCACCGCGGTCGGCGTCGGCGCGATCGCCTACGGCCTGAGCCTGAACGGCGACGAGGTCGCGGCCTACATCAGCGGCGCGGGCACGATGGCGCTGCTCGGCGCGGTCCTGGTGCTCGGCCCGCTGCTGGTCGGCCCGGTCAACCGGGTGCTGGGCGCGCTGCCCCGGGCGCTGCTCGGCGTGCCCGCCAAGCTGGCCTCGGCCAACGCCGGCCGCAACCCCAAGCGCACCGCCGCGACCACGGCCGCGCTGATGATCGGCGTGACCATCGTGTCCCTGGTGACCGTGGTCGCCAACAGCGCCCGGGAGACGGCGAACGCCCAGGTCGACGAGCGGATGCCCGCCGACTACACGGTGACCTCCTCGGTCTGGGACCGCCCGCTGCCCGAGGAGCTGGCCGACCGACTGGCGGCCGTGCCGCAGGTCGCGGAGGTCGCGCCGACCACCACCGTCTACGCGGACCGCGCCTACTTCACCGGCATCGGCCGCGAGGCGCTGGGCAGCCTGTTCCGGCCCGTGGTGGTCAGCGGTTCACTGGACGACCTCGTGGACGGCACGGTCGCGCTGCGCCAGGAGTACGCGGAGGAGCAGGGGCTGGCGGTCGGCTCGACGCTCGTGGTCAAGGGCATGGGCGGCGGCGAGCAGTCGCTGCGGGTGGTCGCCGTGGCCACCGGCAACCGCCTGGCCGACGGCGTGATGACGCTGGAGACCTCGCGGCGGTTCGAGAGGACCGCCGAGGGCTACGAGAGCATCATGATCAAGCTCCGGGACGGCGCGGGCGACGGCCGCGCGGCGATCGAGGCCATCACCGACGCCTCGCCGCTGGCGGTGCTGGACAGCGCGGCGGAGACCAAGGAGCAGCTGAGCGAACAGCTCGACCAGGTGCTGGCGTTCATCTGGGCGCTGATCGGCCTGGCCGTGGTGATCGCCCTGTTCGGCATCGCCAACACGCTGACGCTGTCGGTGCTCGAACGCACCCGAGAGTCGGCCCTGCTGCGGGCGCTCGGCCTCACCAAGGGGCAGTTGCGGCTGATGCTGGTCGTCGAGTCGATCCTGATGGCCCTGATGGGCGCGGCGATCGGCCTGGCGCTGGGCGTCGGCTTCGGCTGGGTGATCAACCGGGCGGTGTCCTCGGACGACGTCTCGATCGACCTGGTCGTCCCGTTCGGGCAGCTGGGTGTGATGCTCCTGGCCGCCGTGGTGGCGGCGGTGCTGGCCGCCGCGCTGCCCGCCCGGCGCGCCGCTCGGACCTCGGTGATCGCGGGGATCGCCGAGGCGTGACCCGCGGTGGCCCGCCTCCTCGTCGGGGGAGGGGCGGGCCACCGCGGGGGAGCAGGGGAATGGGGGAATGGGAGCGGCGGGGAGCGGGAAAACTTCCGGCCCGCGCGTCCCGCCGGGCCCCCGGGGCCCTCTAACCAGGTGCGGGGTGGCCCGAGCGAGGGCCGGGCCACCCCGCCTTTGTGATCACCTGCTGTGACAACCGGGTCACGCGTGGCACACGGAAGCGCTTCAGAAAGTTACGGAACGATGTCGTAGTCCCGGTCCCCGTTGACATCCCGGCCCGCTCGCCCAAGTGTGAGAGCGCTCTCATGAGAGCGCTCTCATGTCGTCGGGGCGAGAGCCGGCGAACGCGTCGAGGAGGACGGATGAGCAGGATCCCGGTCGGTCGGACGACGGCGGCGGTGGCCGTCACCATGGCCGCCACCCTGGTGGCCGCGTGTGGTGGCGGGGGAGGTGGCGCCGGCGACGACGGCAGGATCACGCTGTCGATCGGGGTGTTCTCCGACTTCGGGTACGCCAACCTGATCAAGGAGTACCAGCAGGCGCACCCGAACATCGAGATCGAGCAGCGCACGGTCAAGATGGAGCAGCACCACACGCAGCTGGCCACCCAGCTCGCCGGTGGTCGCGGCGCGGCCGACATCGTGGCCATCGAGGAGGGCGCCATCGCCCAGTTCCGCCAGTCCAAGGACAAGTTCGTGAACCTGGCGGACCACGGCGCCAAGGAGCTGGAGGGCCAGTGGGCCCCGTGGAAGTGGAACCAGGGCACCGCCGACGGCGGGAACTTCGTGCTGGGCCTCGGCACCGACATGGGCAGCCTCGCCCTGTGCTACCGCCGCGACCTGTTCCAGGCCGCCGGCCTGCCCACCGAGCGCGAGGAGGTCGGCAAGCTGTGGCCGACCTGGCAGGACTACCTGGAGGTCGCCGACACCTTCACCGCCGCCACGCCGGACAAGAAGTTCGTCGACACCGCCCAGAACGTCTACAAGGCGATCCTCGACCAGACCGAGGAGGGCTACTTCGCCAAGGCCGACGACTCGTTCATCGGTGACTCGAACCAGAAGGTCGAGGACGCCTTCCGGCTGGCGGCCACGCTGGGCGAGAAGAAGCAGACCGGCGCGCTGGCCTCGTTCAGCCAGGACTGGAACGTCGCCCTCAAGCAGGCGTCCTTCGCCACCACCACCTGCCCCGCGTGGGCCCTCGCGCTGATCAAGGCGGGCGCGGGCGACGAGGCCGCGGGCAAGTGGGACGTGGCCGCCGCGCCCGGCGGCGGCGGCAACTGGGGTGGCTCCTTCCTGGCCGTGCCCAAGCAGGGCAAGCACCAGGAGGAGTCCTACGAGCTGGCCAAGTGGCTGACCGCGCCCGAGCAGCAGAAGCGGATCTTCAAGGAGACCGGCAACCTGCCCAGCGAGCCTGCCGCCTACCAGGACCCCGAGGTCACCGCGACCAAGAACGAGTACTTCAACTCCGCGCCCGTCGGCGAGATCTTCGGCAACTCCGCGGAGAGCCTGGAGCCGACCTACCGCGGCACCAAGGACTCGGTCGTCACCCCGGTGTTCAACAACGCCCTGTCCCGCGTGGAGAGCGGCAAGCAGTCCACCGCCGAGGCGTTCGAGCAGGCGGTCCGGGAAGCCCGGGAAGCGACGAGGTGACGGTCGCACCGGAGCGGACGGGGGCGGGACGGGGCGGCGCCCCCGTCCCGCCCCCCGCCGGGCGCGGGTCGTGGCGCGACCGGCTCGGCCGGTGGGACACCAGGTACACGCCGTACCTGGTCGTCGCGCCCTTCTTCGTGGTGTTCGGCGTCTTCGGGCTCTACCCGCTGCTCTACACCGCGTGGGTCTCGCTGCACGACTGGCAGCTCATCGACGGCAACCAGGGCTTCACCGGCCTGGCCAACTACACCGAGCTGCTGTCCGACGGGAACTTCTGGAACGCGCTGGGCAACACCATCAGCCTGTTCCTGCTCGCCACCGTCCCGCAGCTGTTCGCCGCGCTCGGCCTGGCCGCCGTGCTCGACCGCGGGCTGCGCGGCCGGGCGTTCTGGCGCGCGGGGGTGCTGCTGCCCAACGTCATCTCGGTCGCGGCGGTCGCGCTGGTGTTCGCGCAGCTGTTCGGCCGTGACTTCGGCATCGTCAACCACCTGCTCGGCCTGGTGGGGATCGACCCGGTGGACTGGCGCGCCGAGACGTGGGCCTCGCACCTGGCCATCAGCTCCATGGTCATGTGGCGGTGGACCGGCTACAACGCGCTGATCTACCTGGCGGCCATGCAGTCGGTGCCCAAGGACATGTACGAGTCGGCCCTGCTCGACGGCGCGTCCCGGTGGCGGGTGTTCTGGTCGATCACGGTGCCCAGCATCCGGCCGACCATCCTGTTCACCGTCATCGTGTCCACCATCGGCGGTATGCAGCTGTTCGTCGAGCCGCAGCTGTTCGACCCGGGCGGCACGGCCACCGGCACCGGCGGTGACGACCGGCAGTTCCAGACCCTGGTGATGTACCTGTACGAGAAGGGCTTCCGGCTGTTCGACGCGGGCTACTCGTCGGCCATCGCCTGGGTGCTGTTCCTGCTGGTGCTCGTGGTGGCACTGGTCAACTTCGCGGTGACGCGGCGCATCGCGTCGAAGGGGTGAGGCGGATGGCGGTCGTGGAGTCCCGCGAGGCGTCTCGCGAAACCCCGCGCGGGGCGTCGGGCGAGGCGCCCCGCCGGGAGCGCCGGGGGGCGTCGCGGTTCTCCGTCGCGCACGCCGGCCCGCTCGCCTACGGGCTGCTGGTCGTGGTGCTGCTCGCGTCGGTGTTCCCGCTGTACTACTCGTTCCTGATCGCCAGCAAGGACAACTCGGCGCTGGGCGACGTGGTGCCGTCTCTGGTGCCGGGCGGGAACCTGCTGGAGAACCTGACCCGGGTCTTCGACACCGTCGACTTCTGGCTGGCCATGCAGAACTCGCTGGTGGTCGCGGGCACGGTGGCGATCAGCAACGTCGTGCTGGGCACGCTGGCCGGGTTCGCGTTCGCGCGGCTGCGGTTCCGGGGCCGGAACTCGCTGTTCCTGGTCGTGGTCGGCACCTCGATGGTGCCCACGCAGCTCGGCGTGATCCCGCTCTACATGCTGATGTCCGACCTCGACTGGTACGGCACCCTCCAGGCGGTCATCGTGCCCGCCCTGATCGGCGCGTTCTCGGTGTTCTGGATGCGGCAGGCGTGCGAGGAGTCCGTGCCGTACGAGCTGGTCGAGGCGGCGCGGGTGGACGGCTGCACCGTACTGCGGACGTTCTGGCACGTGGCGTTCCCGGCGGTGCGGCCGCAGGCGGCGGTGATGGGCATGTTCACGTTCATGACGGCGTGGAACGACTTCTTCTGGCCGCTGATCGTGCTGGACCCGAACGACAGCCCCACCGTGCAGGTGGCGCTCTCTACGCTGGCCAGCGGCTACTACACGGACTACTCGCTGATGCTGTCCGGCGCGTCGCTCGCGGTGCTGCCGGTCGTGGCGATCTTCGTCCTGCTGGCCCGCCAGATCGTCGGCGGGCTCATGCAGGGCGCGGTGAAGGGGTGAACTTCTCGGTGAACTTTCCGGTGACCACAACGGACCCGGCGCTCGACGTCGACCTGTTGCGCTTCCCGCCCGGCTTCACCTGGGGCGCGGCGACGGCGGCGTTCCAGATCGAGGGCGCGACCACCGAGGACGGCCGGGGACCGTCCATCTGGGACACGTTCGCGGCGCGACCGGGCGCGGTGCTGGGCGGCGACACGGGCGACCCGGCGTGCGACCACTACCACCGCTACGCCTCCGACGTGGAGCTGATGGCGTCGCTGGGCCTGGGCTCGTACCGGTTCTCGCTGGCGTGGCCGCGCATCCAGCCGCTGGGTTCCGGCCCGGTGGAGCCGCGCGGGCTCGCGTTCTACGACCGGCTGGTGGACGAGCTGCTGGGGCGCGGCATCCAGCCCGTGGTGACGCTCTACCACTGGGACCTGCCGCAGGCGCTGGAGGACCGGGGCGGGTGGCGCGACCGCGACACGGCCTACCGGTTCGCCGAGTACGCGCAGGTGGCGCACGCGCACCTGGGCGACCGCGTGCGGGAGTGGACCACGCTGAACGAGCCGTGGTGCTCGGCGTTCCTGGGCTACGCCACCGG
Organism: Saccharothrix lopnurensis; assembly: GCF_042658445.1. NCBI lineage: Bacteria > Bacillati > Actinomycetota > Actinomycetes > Pseudonocardiales > Pseudonocardiaceae > Saccharothrix > Saccharothrix lopnurensis. Next base: position 105,321 of record NZ_JBHSQO010000005.1, read on the forward strand.
CATCCACGCACCCGGCGTGGTCGACCCGAAGGGCTCGCTGGAGGCGGCGCACCACCTGCTGCTGGGGCACGGCCTGGCGCTGCGGGCGATGCGCGAGCAGGCGTCCGCGGAGCACCGGTTCTCGGTGGTGCTGAACTTCTGCGCGGTGATCGCGGAGGACGAGGAGGCGGCCCGCAAGGTCGACGGCCTCCAGAACCGGCTGTTCCTCGACCCGCTGGCCGGGCGGGGTTACCCGGAGGACGTGCTGGCCGACACGGCGTGGCTGGGGGACTGGGCGTCGGTGGTGCGGCCCGGTGACCTGGACGCGATCGCCGCCCCGGTCGACTGGATGGGCGTGAACTACTACAGCCCGACCCGGGTGGCTCGGGCCGAGGACCCGTCGGTGGTGGCGGAGGGGCCGTTCCCGGGCCTGCGCGGGGTGGAGTTCCTGCCGCCGGAGGGCGAGGTCACCGGGTTCGGCTGGGAGGTGCGGGCCTCGGCGTTCACCTCGCTGCTGCGGCGGCTCGGGCGGGACGTGGCCGTGCCGCTGGTGATCACCGAGAACGGGTCGGCGTTCCCCGACGAGCTGGTGGACGGCGAGGTGGTGGACGAGCGGCGGACCCGGTACCTGGTCGACCACCTGCGGGCGGTGCACGCGGCGATCGAGGCCGGGGTGGACGTGCGCGGGTACTTCGCGTGGTCGCTGCTGGACAACTTCGAGTGGGCGGCGGGGTACAGCCAGCGGTTCGGCGTGGTGCACGTGGACTACGCGACGCAGGAGCGGACCGTGAAGCGGAGCGGCCGGGTGCTGGCGCGGGTGATCGGCGCGAACGCCGTGCCGGCGCGGGGCTACGACCTGGGCTGATCGGCCTGGGCTGCCCGGTGTGCTCGACCGCGCCGGGCAGCCCGGACCACCCGGGGTGTTCGACCGCGCCGGGCAGCACCGGCCACCCGGGGCCGACCGCGCCGCCCTACGGCGCGGACTCGCGCTTGACCAGCGACGTCGGCAGGACCTCCCGCCTCGCCTTGACCGGCTCGTCCCGCAGCAGCCTCAGCAGGTGCGACACCATGTGGCGCACCTGCGCGGTGGTGTCCTGCCGCACGCTGGTCAGCGGCGGCGCGGTGTGGGGCGCGATCATCGGGTGGTCGTCGAAGCCCACCACCGCGACGTCCTCCGGCACCCGCCTGCCCGCCTCGCGCAGCGCGTCCAGCGCGCCCGCCGCCATGTGGTCCGAGGCGATGAACGCCGCGTCGAGGTCGGGCACGCGCGCCAGCAGCGCCTCCATCGCCCGCTTGCCGCCCTCGCGGGAGAAGCCGCCGTCCTCGGTCATCAGCGCGGTCTTCTCCTCGTCGGCTCCCACCGCCCGCTGCCACCCGGCCAGCCGGTCCCGCGCGGAGTGCTCGTCCAGCGGCCCGGTCACCGAGACGACCCTCGTGCGGCCCATCGCGAGGAGGTGCTCGGTGGCCAGCAGCCCACCGCCCTGGTTGTCGTGGTCCACCAGGTGCATCCCGCGCAGCGAGCCCCACGGCCGGCCCGCGTACACGACCGGCAGCGGCAGCTTCCGGGCGGTGGTCAGCACCTGGTCGCCCTTGTGCGGCGCGAACATCAGCGCGCCGTCCACGTGGCCGCCCGCCAGGAACCGCTCGGCCCGCGCCTGGTCCTGCGGCGAGTGCACCAGCATGAGCACCATCTGCACGTCGGCGTCGGCCAGCGCCCGCGCCGCGGACCGGATCAGCCAGGCGAAGTGCGGGTCGTCGAAGATCTTCGGCTCGGGCTCGGAGAACACCACGGCGACCGCGCCGCTGCGCCGCGTCACCAGCGCCCGCGCCGCGTGGTTGGGCTGGTAGCCGAGCGCCACCACGGCCGCCGTGACCGCCTCGTGCGCCTCCGGGCTGACCCTGGGGGAGGCGTTGAGCACCCGGGACGCCGTCGCCCGGGAGACACCCGCCCTGGCGGCCACGTCCTCCAGCGTGGGTCGGGTGCCTGAGTGCGACTGGACGGACACGGGCACCACTCCTCGGACGATCGCCTTGCCGGCCCCAGCTTAGCCCGAGGCGACCTGCCGGGAAGCGCTCTCCGACTGCACCGGACCGGTGATGTCGGCGTGGCCCGTGGAGATCGACACCCGCAGCAGCCCGTCCTCCCGCCGGGACGAGTGGGCCAGGCCGGCGCGCGTCGCCGTGCGCGTCAACCCGCTCTCCGCGGGCAGGCACCAGCCGACCAGCTCCCGGTGCCCGGCCGCCCGCGCCGCGCGGGCCAGCGCGCCGAGCAGGGCCGTGCCCACGCCCCGGCCCTGCCAGGCGTCCTCCACCAGCAGCGACACCTCGGCGCTGTCCGGAGTGGACATCGGGAGGAGCTGGCCCAGCGCCACCACCCGATCGGCGCACTGCGCCACGGTGGTCGTGCCCCGGGGCGGGCTGAGCAGCCGGTGCAGCCACCGCCGGGGTACCGTCCGCATCCCCGCGTGGTACCGGTTGAACAGGGTGCCCATCGAGCACCGGGCGTGCAGGTCGGCCACGGCGTCCTCGTCACCGGTCCGGCCGGGCCGCAGCACCAGCGCCATCCCGTCGTCGGTCAGCAGCGCGGCGGGCCGCGGGACCAGGACGCCACCGGTGGCCAGCAGGTCCAGCAGCGCCCGCGCCCGCGCCAGCTCGACCTGCGCGAACGGCGCCCAGCCGCGCCGGGCGACCACGACCACGCCGTTCCCCGCGACCAGCCGCGCGTGGTGCTCGTCCGGGTCGTCCGGGTCGTCCGCCGATCCGGGCACGACCACCACGGAGTCGGCCGCCAGCACCACCCGCAGCGCCTCGCACGCGGTGGCGGGGTCGCGCACCGCCTGCCCGGCCGCGCGCAGGGCCGCCGTCGGGGCGTCGACCAGGTCGCGCACGTCCGCGGCGGTGATGCCCGCGCACCGACCGCCCTCCGCGCGCACCTCGGCCACCAGGTCGGCGGGCAGCAGGCCGGGCGCGGCGCGCACGACCAGCTCGTCGACCACGCCGCCGGGCACCGGGATCACGGACAGGGCCAGCACGTTGCAGTCCCGTCCGGCCAGCCGGACGGTCACCCGGGCCAGGGCTCCCGGGCTGTCGTCCAGCTCGACGCGCAACCGCCAGGTCTTCGGTGTGGGCTCCATGCCCCCAGGCTGGTCGGCCGACGTTGCCGCCCGGCGACACGGGCGTTTCGGCTCCGTTGAGCCGGCGCCCGTCCCGAACGCTGAACTCACCGGGCCCGAACGTACGACACGGTGGTCCTGAACGTACGACTCGCGCGCGAGTCGTACGTTCAGGCCGCGCGAGTCGTACGTTCAGGACACCCGAGTTCTTCACCCGGGAGTAGGTCAGTCGTCGCAGTGCGGTGGCGGCAGCGGGTTGAGGGGGCTGCACGGCCAGGCGGTGCTGCGGGCCGACGGCGTGGTGGTGGTCGTCGCCGGCGGCGCCTGGGTGGTCGGCTCGCGCTCGGGCGGCGGCGTGGCGGCGGGCGCCCTCGTCGTCGTGGTGGGCCTGGTGGTGGTCGTGGAGCTCGGCGTGGGGGACAGCGCGTCCAGGGCCGCCCCGCTCGACGACGCGGACGCGCTGGTCGAGGTGGAGGGCCGCTCGGTGATCCACGTGGAGACCGGCATGTCGGCCTGCTCCCGGTCGTTCACCCCGTCGATGTACACCCCGATGAGGACACCCGTCAGCGCCGACGCCGCCACGGCCAGGCCGCACGTCGCCCACAGCACCCGCACAGCGAGCCTCCTTCACAGAACGCACTTGTCGCGCGAGGTGAGCGGCTGAACAGTACCGCCCCGTGGCCGGAACCCGCTCCACGCCGGGCGCCCCGCCGCCGGTCCGCCCGCTGAACACGGGCTTTCCGCTCCGCCGCGGTCGACGAGCGGAGCGGCCCGGCGGTGCCGGCGCCCGGTTCCCCGCCGGCCGACCGCACCCGCTCACCAGGAGTATCGGCGGCCGGCGCGCCCAGGCTGATACACCCGATCGGGCGTCCTGCGGTGGGGCGAGCGCACGGCGTGCGGGATGGTTCGGACCACGTGCCGGTTCCCGGGGCGTGGACGGGGTTCACCCCGGTTCCCCACGGGGTCGCACCGCCGCCAACCGCCGCTCCAGCGCCGCCGTGCCCAGCACGCGGGCCAGCACCAGCCCCGCCCCGGACAGGCCCGCCACCAGCACCGACCCGGTCATGTGCCAGGTCGGCGCGTCACCCGCGCAGGCGAAGACGTCGGTGAACTCCCCGGTCGAGCAGGTGACGTAGGCGATCGGCGCGAGCGCGATGCCCGTCGCGGCCACCCCGCCGAGCAGGGCCGCGCCGAAGGTGCGCATCAGCGGGAACGCGGCGTTGGCCGCGGCGGCGGCCGAGATCGCGAACAGCAGCGGCACCGGGTGCGGGAACGGCCCGAACGCGGCGCAGCCGACCATCAGCGCGCACACGATCGCCAGCCCGACCCGTTCGTCCACGCGGCGACCCTAACAACGCCGCCCGCCGCACGTCAGAACTTCGTAAGGCGGTTCGGGCCCCGCGCCGCCGCCCGTTTCGCCAGGGTTGTCCCCGAAGACGACTTCGGGAGGTGTGGGATGTCCAAGCGAGCAGTGGTGGTCGGTGTGGCGGGCGTCGTGGTGGTGGCGCTGGTGGTGGGTCTGTCCCTGTTCCAGCCGTGGCGGTTGTGGACGGACCGGACCGCCGACGAGGCGCTGCTGGTGCCGGTGGGCACCACGAGCACGAGCGGCGCCGCGGACCGGGCGGTTCCGACCACGTCGCCGCCGCCGGCGGGCCTGGTCGTGGTGGCCTCCGGCCCGTTCCGGGCGATCGGCTACGCCACCAGCGGCAGCGCCTCCCTGGTCCGGCTGCCGGGGGGCGGGCACGCGGTGCAGTTCGAGGCCCTGGACACCACGGACGGCCCCGACCTGTACGTCTACCTGTCGGCGCAGCCCGCCGAGGCGGAGGAGGCCGCGTTCGCCTCCGGCTTCACCAGCCTGGGCAAGTTGAAGGCGAATCGGGGCAACCAGGTGTACGAGGTGCCCGCCGGCACGGACCTGTCCGCGGTCCGCAGCGTCGTGATCTGGTGCCAGCGGTTCGCCGAGGGTTTCGGCGTAGCGCCGCTGGTACACGCCTGACACGCAGCGGAAACACGGAGTAGTGGTCTGGGCCACATATAGCCTTTTCGCCGTATTGACGTATCTGGTCTAGACCACTTAGAGTGATGGGTACCACAACGTCCCTCGTTGGTGGGCGGGCGGATGCCCCATCGACGAGGAGCCGGCTCACTGGGGTGGGCCACCCGTTGGCGGCGGCGCGGCACCGCCTCTCTCTCCCCACGCCGCGCCGTCGCCCACGGCACTCCGGGCGGCCGTGGCACCGCGTCCGGGGCGCCGCGGCACCACGGGGGCCCTCACCGCCCGTCGCCCACGGCACTCCGGGCGGCACGCCCGATCGGGCACACTGGACGGTGATGCTCACCCGGACCATCGCCATCCACTACGTGCACGCCGCCCTGCGCGGAGCCCTGCGCCGCGGCCACGCCGCCGGGGAGTTCCTGGGCCCGGCCGGCATCGGCGAGGCCCTGCTGGCCGATGGGCGGGCCCGCATCACCCCCGCCCAGTACACGAGGCTGGTCCAGGTGCTCTGGGAGGTCCTGGACGACGAGTTCATGGGCCTGGGTCCGCAGCCGAGCAAGCGCGGGACCTTCCCCACGATGTGCCTGCTCGCGGTGCACTGCGCCTCGCTGGAGGAGGCGCTCGGCCGCGGCCTGGCGTTCTACGGGCTGTTCGACGTCCGGCCCGCCATGGCGCTGGACGAGCGGGACGGCACGGCCGCGTTCACCCTGGACGCCGCGGGCGTGGACGACCCGGACCGGTTCCTGGTCGAGTCGCTGCTGGTGCTGTGGCACCGGTTCTCGTCCTGGCTGATCGGGCGGCGCATCCCGCTGCGCGGCGTCGACCTCGCCTACCCCGAGCCGCCGCACGCCGCCGAGTACCACCTGATCTTCGGCGCGCCCCTGCGGTTCGGCGCGCCGACCACCACGCTGCGCTTCGACACCCGCTTCCTGCGGATGCCGGTGGTCCAGGACGAGGCGGCGCTGAAGCGGTTCCTGCGGGGCTCGCCGGCCGAGCTGCTGTCGCGCCGCGACTACGGCGCGGACGCCTCCAGCCAGGTGCGCCGCGTGCTCGGCGGCGGGGTGTCCGGCCTGGACAACGTGGCCGCGCGCCTGGGGGTCAGCGCGCCCACGCTGCGGCGCAAGCTCGCCGCCGAGGGCACGTCGTTCCGCGAGGTGCGCGAGCAACTGCTGCGCGACCAGGCGGTGGCGAGCCTGGTGCGCGGCGGCGAGTCGGTGGAGGAGCTGGCGCTGCGGCTGGGGTTCTCCGAGGCCAGCGCCTTCCACCGGGCGTTCAAGCGCTGGACGGGCAGCAGCCCCGGCACCTATCGGAGGAGCAAGCCGCTGTAGGCCGATCGGCTGGTACCGCTTGCCACCGCCCTCCGTACCAGCGATCGTGCAAATGCACGTGCATCTGCACGATCGTCAGGGGGTTGGATGCAGAACCGCTTCGCGGGAGGGGCGTTCGGGGGAGCGCTCCAGACCAGCGGGTCGATCAACGGGGGCGTCGCGTTCCACGTCACGGCGACCACGCCGGTCGAACTGCTGCTCAAGGCCGTCGACCACATCTCCTCGCGGCACGCCGTCATGCGCGCGGTGGCCCTGCTCGAACTCGAACAGCTCGCGCGCGACCACCCGCAGCTGCGGCGGACCGTGTGCCACATCCTCAACGCGTACCTGGACCTGCAACGGCGGCCCGACGTCGCCGAGCAGCGGGTCCGCCGCGTGGCCCGCGCGGTGCTGTGCCGGGTGGGGAGGTTGGCCGCCCCACCCGGCACGTGACCTAGTACGCCTCGCCGCGCGCCGCGCGCTCGCGCAGCGACGTCGGCGGCCGGAAGCGCTCGCCGTAGGTGTCGGCCAGGTAGTCCGCCCGCTCCACGAACTCGCGCAACCCGTACGAGTTGACGAACTGCACCGTGCCGCCGCTCCACGGGGCGAAGCCGAACCCGAGGACGCTGCCCACGTTCGCGTCGCCCACCGAGGTCAGCACGCCCTCGTCCAGGCAGCGGATCGTCTCCAGCGACTGGATGAACAGCAGCCGGTCCTCCACGTCCCGCTCGGTCACGCCCGCGTCGGCCCCGGCCCAGCGCCGGAGCCCCGGCCACAGGAACTTCCTCCCGCCCTCCGGGTACTCGTAGAACCCGGCGCCGCCGGCCTTGCCGGTGCGCCCGCCCGCCACCAGCTCCTCCAGCACCGCGAACGCCGGGTGGTCGCCCAGCGCGCCGGCGTTCGCCGGGTCGTCGGCCAGGGTCTGGTCCCTGATCCGGAGCGGCAGGGTCAGCGTGACCTCGTCGGACACCGCCAGCGGGCCCACGGCCATGCCGGCGCGCCGGGCCACGTTCTCGACCAGCGCCGGCGCCACGCCCTCGGCCACCATCGACACGGCCTCGGTGACGTAGGTGCCGAACGTCCGCGAGGTGTAGAAGCCGCGGCTGTCGTTGACCACGATCGGGGTCTTGCCGATCCGGATCACGTAGTCGAACGCGCGGGCCAGCGTCTCGTCCGAGGTCTTCTCGCCGCGGATGATCTCCACCAGCCGCATCTTCGGCACCGGCGAGAAGAAGTGCAGGCCGATGAACCTGGTCGGGTCCGACACGGCCGAGGCCAGGCCGGTGATCGGCAGCGTGGAGGTGTTCGACGCGATCACCGCGTCCGGCAGGGCCGACGCCTCGGCCGCGGGCAGCACCCGGTGCTTCAGCTCCCGGTCCTCGAACACGGCCTCGACGACCAGGTCGCAGCCCGCCAGGTCGGCGTCGGAGTCGGTGGGGGTGATGCCGGGCGTGTCGCCCGCGCCCCTGCGGGCGGCCTCCAGCGTCACGTCCTTGAGCACGACCTCGATCCCGGCCTTGGCGCTGACCTCGGCGATGCCCGCGCCCATCATGCCCGCGCCGAGCACACCGACCCTGGTCACCGCCGTCCGCTCGACCCCGGCCGGGCGGGAGCCGCCCGCGGTGATCGCGTTGAGCTGGAACCAGAAGGTGTTGATCATGTTCTTGGCGACCTGGCCGGTGACCAGCTCGACGAAGTAGCGGGCCTCCACCACCAGCGCCGTGTCGAAGTCCACCAGCGCGCCCTCGACGGCCGCGGCCAGGACCCGCTCCGGCGCCGGGAACACGCCGTGGGTCTTCTTCCGCAGCACGGCGGGCGCGGCGGCCAGCAGCCCGTAGAGGTCCGGGTCGCCCACCCGCACGTCGGGCACGGCGTACCCGGGCCCGTCCCACGGCTGCACGGGCTCCGGGTTGGCCCTGATCCAGGCCCGCGCCTTCGCCACCAGCTCCTCGCGGGTGGCCGCCAGCTCGTGCACCATCCCGGCCTGGAGCGCCCGCGCCGGGCGCAGCTGCCTGCCCTCCATCAGCAGCGGCAGCGCCGGCTGCACGCCCAGCAGCCGCACCAGGCGCGTCACGCCGCCCGCGCCGGGCAGCAGCCCCAGCGTCGCCTCCGGCAGGCCGATCCTGATCCGGTCGTCGTCCAGCGCCACCCGGTGGTGGCAGGCCAGCGCGATCTCGAACCCGCCGCCGAGCGCGGAGCCGTTGATCGCCGCCACGACCGGCCTGCCCAGCCGCTCCAGGCGCCGCAGCTGGCCCTTGACGTCCTCCAGGAACCCCAGCGCCTCGGCGGCGTTGTCCGGGGTGATCCGGACCAGCACGTTGAGGTCGCCGCCGGCGAAGAAGGTCTTCTTCGCCGAGGTCAGCACGACCCCGGTGATCCCCTCGCGCTCGGCCTCCAGCCGCGCGACCGCCTCGCCCATCAGCCGGTGGTACTCGGCGTTCATCACGTTCGCCGAACCCGGCATGTCCAGGGTGAGCGTGACGATCCCCTCGTCGTCGCGCTCGAAGTGGATGGTCATCTACACCCTCTCGATGATCGTCGCGATGCCCATGCCGCCGCCCACGCACAGCGTGGCCAGGCCCCGGCGCAGGTCCCGGCGCTCCAGCTCGTCGAGCAGGGTGCCGAGGATCATGCAGCCGGTCGCGCCCAGCGGGTGGCCCAGCGCGATCGCGCCGCCGTTGACGTTGACCTTCTCGTCGGGCAGGTCCAGCTCCCGCTGGAACCGCAGCACCACCGACGAGAACGCCTCGTTGATCTCGAACAGGTCGATGTCCTCGACGGTCAGCCGCGCCTTCTCCAGCGCCTTGCGGGCGGCGGGCGCGGGACCGGTGAGCATGATCGTGGGCTCGGTGCCGACCACGGCCGTGGCGGTGATCCGCGCGCGCGGCGTCAGGCCCAGCTCCCGGCCGGTGCGGGCGCTGCCGATCAGCATCGCCGCCGCGCCGTCCACGATCTGCGACGAGTTGCCCGGGGTGTGGACGTGCTCGATGCGCTCGACGGCGGGGTAGCGGTCGATGGCCACCGCGTCGAAGCCCAGGTCGCCGTGGAAGGCGAAGGACGGCTTGAGCCTGCCCAGGCCCTCCATCGTCGTCTCCGGGCGGATCGCCTCGTCGTGGTCGAGGACCACCGCGCCGTTGCGGTCGACCACCGGGACCAGGGACCGGTCGAAGTGCCCCTTGTCGCGGGCCAGGGTCGCGCGCTGGTGGGAGCGCAGCGCGTAGGCGTCCACGTCCTCGCGGCCGAAGCCCTCCAGGGTGGCGATCAGGTCGGCGCTCACGCCCTGCGGCACGAAGTGGGTGGCCAGGTTCGTCTCGGGGTCGGCCATCCACGCGCCGCCGTCGGAGCCCATCGGCACCCGCGACATCGACTCGACGCCGCCCGCGACCACCAGGTCCTCGAACCCGGACGCCACCTTCGCCGCCGCCAGGTTCACCGACTCCAGGCCCGAGGCGCAGAACCGGTTGAGCTGCACGCCCGCGGGCCGCAGGTCCCAGCCCGCCGCGAGCACCGCCGTGCGCGCGATGTCCGCGCCCTGCTCCCCGACCGGCGAGACGACGCCGAACACCACGTCGTCCACGGCCGAGGTGTCCAGGTCGTTGCGCCGGGCCAGCGCCGCGAGCACCCCGGAGGCCAGGGTGATCGGCTTGACCGAGTGCAGCGAACCGCGCTTCCCCCGGCCACGCGGTGTGCGCACCGCGTCGAAGATCAAGGCTTCGCTCATGCTCCCCACGGTAGGGTCCGAGCCGGGGCGGGCCCATGACCGCGGCAGGTGACTTATTAGCTCACCTCGTACTCCATGACCTCGCTGTCGCCGTTCCCGACGAACCCGAGCCGCTCGTACAGCCGGCGCGCCACCCGGTTGCCCCGGAACACGCGCAGCCGCACGCGCGCCCACCCGTGCTCCCGCGCCCACGCCAGCACCTCGCCGACCAGCACCGCGCCCACGCCCCGCCCCCGGAACTCCGGCTTCACCCACATCGAGTACAGGTACAACACGTCCGAGAGGTCTTCGTGGGGCACGCCGGCGACCAGCGCGACCGGCTCCGGTGCCTCCGCGATCACCTTCACCCCGCGCGCCGGGTCCAGGAACGCGCGCCACCACGCCTCGTCCACGCCCTGCTCGTGGGCCAGCGCCGCGCCGAAGGCCGCGGGGTCGCTGCGCAGCGCGGTGAGCCGGATGTCCCGCCACGTGGCCCAGTCCTCCGGCGTCAGCCGCCTCACCTTCACACCGTCCAGTCTGGCGCACCGGTCTGACAATCGCGCTCACGATTTCCGAAGGGAGTGGTCGGTCCCGGTCATGGCGGACCCGACCGGTCGGTGGCACCGTCGACACCATGCCGACTCGCCGTTCACCGTGGATGACCGAGGACCTGGACCAGCTGCGCGAGCTGGCCCGCGCGTTCTTCGCCAGGGAGGCCGTCCCGCACCAGGAGCGCTGGGCCGCGCAGAAGCAGGTCGACCGGGAGTTCTGGCACAAGGCCGGCGAGCTGGGCCTGATGTGCGCGTCGATCCCCGAGGAGTACGGCGGCGGTGGCGGCACCTTCGCGCACGAGGCGGTGCTGCTGGAGGAGCAGGCGCGGGCCGGCGACAGCTCGTGGGGCAACAGCGTGCACAGCGGGATCGTCGCGCACTACCTCCTCGCCTACGGCACCGAGGAGCAGAAGCACCGGTGGCTGCCGAAGCTCGCCTCCGGCGAGTACGTGGGCGCGATCGCCATGTCCGAGCCCGGCGGCGGGTCCGACCTCCAGAACATCCGGACGCGGGCGCTGCGGCGCGGCGACGAGTACGTGCTCACCGGCTCCAAGACGTTCATCACCAACGGCGCGCAGGCCGACCTGGTGGTGGTGGTCGCCAAGACCGACCCCTCCCAGGGCGCCACGGGCATCTCGCTGCTGGTCGTGGAGACCGCGTCCGCGCCCGGCTTCCGCCGGGGCCGCGTGCTCGACAAGGTGGGGCTCAAGGGGCAGGACACCGCCGAGCTGTTCTTCGACGACGTCCGGGTGCCCGCCGGGAACCTGCTGGGCACCGGCGAGGGCCAGGGGTTCATCCAGCTCATGCGGCAGCTGCCGCAGGAGCGGCTGATCATCGCGGTGGCCTCCGTCGCGGGCATCGAGGCGGCGGTGGACCTGACCCTGGCCTACGTCAAGGAGCGGACGGCGTTCGGGCGGGAGCTGATCAAGTTCCAGAACACCCGGTTCACGCTGGCCGAGTGCGCCACCGAGGCGCGCGTGACCAGGGCGTTCGTCGACGAGTGCGTGGTCGAGCACCTGGCCGGTCGGCTGGACGTGCCCACGGCGGCGATGGCCAAGTGGTGGTCGACCGAGCGCCTGTGCCGGGTGGTCGACGAGTGCGTCCAGCTCTTCGGCGGCTACGGCTACATGACGGAGTACCCCATCGCGCGCGCGTGGGCGGACGCGCGCGTGCAGAAGATCTACGGCGGGACGAACGAGATCATGAAGGAAATCATCGCGAGGTCCCTCTAGGTGGCCGGGCCGCTGGAGGGGCTGGAGGTCGTCGAGCTGGCCGGGCTGGCGCCCGCGCCGTTCGGCTGCATGGTGCTGGCGGACCTGGGCGCGTCCGTGACCAGGGTCGACCGCGTCGGCGGCGCCGCGGCGGTGCCCGGCGACGTGCTCGGGCGCGGGCGCCGGTCGATCGGCGTGGACCTGCGCCGCCCGGAGGGCGTCGACCTGGTGCTCCGGCTGGTCGCGCGGTCGGACGTGCTGGTCGAGGGCTTCCGGCCGGGGGTGGCGGAGAGGCTGGGCATCGGGCCCGCGCAGTGCCTGGCCCGCAACCCGCGCCTGGTCTACGGGCGGATGACCGGGTGGGGGCAGACCGGTCCGCTGGCCGACCGGGCGGGGCACGACATCAACTACATCGCGGTGGCCGGGGCGCTGGAGCCGATCGGCCGGGCGGGCGCGCCGCCGACCGTGCCGCTGAACGTGGTGGGCGACTTCGGCGGCGGCGGGCTGCTGCTGGCGCTCGGGCTGCTGGCCGCGGTGTACGAGCGGGACCGGTCCGGGCGGGGGCAGGTGGTGGACGCGGCGATGGTCGACGGTGCGGCGCTGCTGACCACGTTCCTGCACGGGATGTCGGCGGCGGGGGCGTGGCCGGGGGGCCGCGGCGAGAACCTGCTGGACGGCGGGGCGCCGTTCTACGACGTGTACGAGGCGGCCGACGGGAAGTACGTCAGCGTCGGGGCGCTGGAGGAGAAGTTCTACGTCGAACTGCTGGCGGTGCTCGGGCTGGCCGACGGGGACGTGCCGAGCAGGCACGACCCGGCGAACTGGCCGGCGCTGAGGGCCCGGATCGCGGCGGCGGTGGCCACCCGGACGCGGGACGAGTGGGCGGCGCTGGCGGAGGGGACGGACGCGTGCCTGGCGCCGGTGCTGGCCCCCGGCGAGGCGCCGGGGTACGGGCACAACGCGGAGCGCGGGGCGTTCGTGCGGGTCGGCGGGGTGGCGCAGCCCGCGCCCGCGCCGCGGTTCGACCGGACGCCGGCGGACGTGCCCGCGCCGCCGCCCGTGGTGGGTGAGCACACGGGGGTGGTGCTGGGGGAGCTGGGGTTGACGGCGGAGGAGGTGGCCGAGCTGCGGCGGGCCGGGGTGGTCGGCTGAGGTGCCGGGTGGTTCGGCGGCCGGGTGGTTCGGCGGAGCCCGGGGCCTTCGACGGCCTGCCGAGGTGCCGGGTGCTCGGCGCGCGGGTGGTCGACGGCCTGCCGAGGTGCCGAGGTGCCGGGTGGTTCGGCGGAGTGAGGGGCGTGCCGACCCGGGCGTCCCGGCTGAGCTGAGCCTTCGGTGGCCCTCGCCCGCTCGCCTCACACCACCTCGCGGTGGGGTTCGCCCCGTGGGGTGGCCCCGGTTACCGGGTCCCGTCCGCGTCGTTCCGGGTAATCCGGTCGTTCCGGTCGGTCCGGTGATCGTGAATGGGCGCAAAAAATCACCTGAAGAGGTGATGAAAATAGCGGCGGCCGCCATCGGCCTTTGTCACGCTCGGTGCGTGAGCCGCCGCAAACAGGTGAGGAGCACTACGGACGTGATGGTGTCGCTCAACTCCGGGGTTCGTGCCAGGGGGTGGGCGAGTGCCCGATACCTAGGTGATCGGCAGGACCGCTGGTCCCCTTGATCGTCCGTTCGGGTGACACCAGACGGGGTGAGGGTGCGGTTGTGTGGTCGCCGAGCCTGCCGGTCGGGGGATGCCGGTGGGTTGGAGGTTCGTCATCCGGGTGAATGGGGGACCATGTCGGGTGACGCGACGGGCACGGCACCTGCCGGCCCTGCCTTGTGAACGGACGGAGACCGATCAGTGAACGTCAAGAAGGTGCTGACGCTGGCGGCGGTCGCGCTGGTGCTGTTCCTCCTGATCACCCAGCCGAACGAGTCGGCCGAAGGTGTGCGCACCGGCCTCGGGTGGCTTGAGCAGGGCGCAGAGTCGATCATCACCTTCGTCCGCAGCCTCTTCGCCTAGCCCCCCGGCCGGTCCGCTCAATGCGGTGACGGTCGGTGACATCAGGGCCTCTTCGTTGGACCGTACGGGTGGAATGAGGGCTATAACGCGCTGGTAACAGGGTTTTTGACAAACCGGGGTCTAGCGGTTGTCGGTACCCGCTAATACGGTGCGCTGCATTGGCTGATCTTCGACCGACGAGGAGGCAGAATGGTCGAGGACTCCGGAGTCGACGAGCTGCTGAGGCAGTGGGCGGCTGAGCGCTCGGACGACGCCGAGATGCAGGAGGTGAACCGGATCAAGGACGCGTGGCTCGCGGAAGCCCCGCCCTCTCCGGGAATCCCCGTGCAGCGGGCGAGTGGTGGTCCCCGGGGCCTGGTGCGGGTCGAGTCCGCGGACCCCGCCTACGTGGCGGCGATGCGGAAGCGGGCGCCCGAGGTGCCCGAGGCCCTGCTCGCGGCCGCGGCCAGCTACTGGCAGCTGGTGGGCGACCTGTCCGAGGCGGAGCAGTGGTGGGACGCGGGCATCAGCCCGCTGGACCAGCGCGCTCTGGACTACCGGGCGGCCGGGCTCTCGCCCGCCGACCTCGGTCGTCGGCTCGGGCCGATGACGGTGCTCCAGCACCTGCGTCGGGGGAGTGCGGCGGCCTGGTGCGTGGCCAGGTTGCAGAGGCAACGCCGGGACGGCGTCGCCTAGTCCGATCGAAGAAGGGACGGGCTCCTGTGGTCAGGGAGCCCACGCCCGAGGGACGGGCTCCTGTGGGAGGAGCCCTCGCCCGAGAACCCGACCGGGATCCGCAACCGGATCCCCGGTCCGGAAAACCCGGCCCCGGCCCCACCGACCCGTGCGCGGGTGACTCCGGCAAGACCGGCAAACCCGACCGCCGACCCGGTCCGGCGGGCGAAGTACCCTGGAGGCGTGCCGGGCCTCATCACCCCCAAGCGAGTCGCCATCGCGCTGGTCTGCGTGGCCTCCCTGATCGTGTGCTGCGGTCTCGCCTACTGGCAGTGGGAGCGGTTCTCCCGGGCCGGCGGCACGTTCCAGAACCTCGGCTACGTCTTCCAGTGGCCCCTGTTCGGCCTCTTCCCCGCCTTCATGGTGTGGCGCATCCGCAAGCTGGACGCCCGGCGCAAGGCGGAGGCGGCCGGTTCGCCGACCGACGGCCGACCCGAGGAGCCGGTGGCGGAGCCGGTGGAGCGGGTCGTTACGGTTGGGCCCGTCAGGAGAGCGCGCGAAGACCAGGACGACGAGCTGGCGGCCTACAACCGGATGCTCGCCGAGTTGCACGCGCGGGACCAGCGGTGAGGCAGGGGTAGGGCGATGGACGGCGCGTTGACCAGGTTCCGGTTCATGGCTTACGTGGTCGGTGTCGGCCTGCTGCTGCTCGTGGCCGCCATGTTCGCCAAGTACGTGGGCGACTCCGAGACCATGATGCGGGTCGTCGGCCCGGTGCACGGCTTCCTCTACGCGGTCTACCTGGTGCTGACCGTCGACCTGGCGCTCAAGGCCCGCTGGTCGATCAAGGGCACGGCCCTGGTGCTGCTCGCCGGCACGATCCCGTTCGTGTCGTTCTACGCCGAGCGCAGGGTCGTGGAGGGCGTCCGGACCGGCAAGGCCCTGTGACCAGGGTTGACCGGACCCCCGGGCCCGCCTAGCGTCTGGCGGTACCAACTGAACACGGCCATCGACGTCGAGCGGGAGAGTCCCCGGGCAAGCCGGGGCGCCGAAGGAGCAACTCCTCCCCGGAATCTCTCAGGCACAGCTACCGCCGACGTAGGCAACTCTGGAAAGCAGGCGCCCCTGCGCGCCTCGCCCACGGTGCAAGCCGCCCCACGGCGGCGAAGCTCTCAGGCTCATGACAGAGGGGGAGGCTCACTCGACGAGGAGTCTCCGGTGGACCGTGCCATCCTTCACCCGTGCCCCGCCGACCCGACCGGTCGGCGCTACCGGCATGTCCGCACCCAGGGAGGACCCCGCCCGATGGAAAGCCGCCGCACGCCGCTGCACGCCGAGCACGAGGCGCTGGGCGCCATGTTCACCGACTTCGCGGGCTGGCGGATGCCGCTGCGCTACGACAGCGAGCTGGCCGAGCACCACGCCGTGCGCACGTCGGCGGGCCTGTTCGACCTGACCCACATGGGCGAGATCGTGCTCACCGGGCCCGGGGCGGGCGCCGCGCTGGACCACGCCCTGGTCGGGCACGCCTCCGCGATCGGCGTCGGCCGCGCCCGCTACACGATGATCTGCGAGGCCGACGGCGGCGTGGTCGACGACCTGATCGTCTACCGCCTGGGCGAGCAGGAGTACCTGGTCGTGGCCAACGCCTCCAACGCGGCCGTCGTGCACGGGGCGCTGGTCGAGCGCGCCGCGGGCTTCGACACCACCGTCGAGGACCGGTCCGCGGACTACGCCCTGCTGGCCGTGCAGGGCCCGAACTCCACCGCGATCCTCGCCGGCCTCACCCCCACCGACCTGTCGACGGTCAAGTACTACGCCTCCTACCGGACCGAGGTGGCGGGCCGGCCCGTGCTGCTCGCCCGCACCGGCTACACCGGCGAGGACGGCTTCGAGCTGTTCACCGCCCCCGACGACGCCGCACCCGTGTGGCGGGCGCTGCTGGAGGCGGGCGCGCCGCACGACCTGCGGCCCGCCGGCCTGGGCTGCCGCGACACCCTGCGCCTGGAGGCGGGGATGCCGCTCTACGGCAACGAGCTGGGCCGGGGCCGCACCCCGTTCCACGCGAACCTGGGCCGGGTGGTCAAGCTCGACAAGCCGGGCGACTTCGTCGGCCGCGAGGCGCTGGCCGCCGCCGCAGAGCGGGGCGCGGACACCGCCCTGGTCGGCCTGAAGACCACCTCGCGCCGCGCGCCGAGGCACGGGTACCCGGTGCTGGACGCGGCGGGCGACCCGGTCGGCGAGGTCACCAGCGGCGCCCTGTCGCCGACGCTGGGCTACTCGGTGGCGATGGCCTACGTGGCCGTCGACCACACCCGGCCGGGCACGCCGCTGTTCGTCGACGTCCGGGGCAGGCACGAGCCGGTGGAGGTCGTCGCCCTGCCGTTCTACAAGCGCACCAGCTGACAGGAGAAAGATCCACATGTCCGAGCACTTCACCACGTCCCTCGCGGAGTTCGACCCGGAGGTCGCGAACGCGGTGGCCGCCGAGCTGCACCGGCAGCAGAGCACGCTGGAGATGATCGCCTCCGAGAACTTCACGCCGGTGTCGGTGCTCCAGGCGCAGGGGTCGGTGCTGACCAACAAGTACGCCGAGGGCTACCCGGGCCGCCGCTACTACGGCGGCTGCGAGAACGTCGACGTCGTCGAGCGGCTGGCCATCGAGCGGGTCAAGGAGCTGTTCGGCGCGGGCTTCGCCAACGTGCAGCCGCACTCGGGCGCGCAGGCCAACGCGTGCGCGATGTTCGCCCTGCTCCAGCCCGGCGACACGATCCTGGGCCTGGACCTGGCGCACGGCGGCCACCTGACCCACGGCATGCGGATCAACTTCTCCGGCAAGCTCTACCACGTCGTGCCCTACCACGTGGCCGAGTCCGACGGCCGGGTCGACATGGCCGAGGTCGAGCGGCTGGCCCTGGAGCACCGGCCGAAGCTGATCGTGGCCGGCTGGTCGGCCTACCCGCGCCAGTTGGACTTCGCGGAGTTCCGCCGCATCGCCGACGAGGTCGGCGCCTACCTGATGGTGGACATGGCGCACTTCGCCGGCCTGGTGGCGGCGGGCCTGCACCCCAGCCCGGTGCCGCACGCGCACGTGGTGACCACCACCACGCACAAGACGCTGGGCGGCCCGCGCGGCGGCGTGATCCTGACCAACGAGGCCGACCTCGCCAAGAAGATCAACTCGGCGGTGTTCCCGGGCCAGCAGGGCGGCCCGCTGGAGCACGTGATCGCGGGCAAGGCGGTGGCGTTCAAGCACGCCGCGTCGCCGGAGTTCGTCGACCGCCAGCGCCGCACGGTCGAGGGCGCGAAGATCCTCGCCGAGCGCCTGTCGCGGCCCGACGCGGCCGCGGCCGGGGTGAAGGTGCTCACCGGCGGCACGGACGTGCACCTGGTGCTGGTCGACCTGGTGGCGTCCGAACTGGACGGCAAGCAGGCGGAGGACCGGCTGCACGAGGTCGGCATCACGGTCAACCGCAACGCGGTGCCGAACGACCCCCGCCCGCCGATGGTCACCTCCGGCCTGCGCATCGGCACGCCCGCCCTGGCCACGCGCGGTTTCGGCGCGGCGGACTTCACCGAGGTGGCCGACGTCGTCGCGGCCGCCCTCCAGCCGTCGCCGGACCTGGCGGAGCTGCGGGCGCGCGTGGACGTGCTGGCGGCCAAGCACCCGCTGTACCCGAACCTGTGAGGGCGGTCCGCGTCCCCTGACCCCGGCGCCCGCCACGCAACGCCCTGATCCCCCGGCCAACCCCAGCCGGGGGATCAGGGCGTTCCGCGGTGGACCTCACGCGGCCGGTGCGGTCACCCCCGGCGGCAGGCACTCGACGTTCCGCTTGCCGTTGGGCTGCACCACGAACCACGTGCCGCCGACGCCCTGGCCCTTCCACTGGCCCGGCGCCTCGTCCTTGGCGTAGGTGTAGAGCGGCCAGCCGTCCAGGGTGACCTGCTCGGAACCGTCGGCGCGCTCGACCGTCGACACCAGCTCCGGGTCGACGCCACGGAGCTGCGGCTCGTCGCCGTTGGTCAGCAGCGGCGGCCAGGTGACCGCGCACTGGCCCTCGCAGTTGGACTTCGCCGGGTCCGGCGTGTCCTTGTCGAACCGGTACAGCGTGCGGCCGTCGCCGTCCTGCACGACATCGCCCATGCGCGGCACGCTCTTGCCGACCAGGGTGATCCGCGGACCGGCGGGCGCGGCCTGGGCCTCCGGCGCCGACGCCGCCTCCTCGACCGGGGCGTCCTCGGCCGCGTCCTCCTCGGCTGCGTCCTCCTCGTCCGGGACGGCCTCCTCGCTGGTGGCGGGGGCCAGCGGCGCCTCGTACCCGTCCTGCGCCCCGGCGTCCACCAGTTCGGTCTGCGCCACGGTGGTGCCCCGCAGCACGGTGGTGTTGGACGTCCACACGACCAGCGCGAGCACGGCCACCAGGCCGGCCGCGACGGCGATGGCGACGCGGTTTCGTTGGATCACACTCAACTCCTCCTCGGTCCGTCGATCGCTCCAACGACGATTACGGCCCGGTCACGGCCCCGGTTCAGGTCGGGGCGGAATCCAGGGGTCGGGTGCCGGCCGGGACGACGCCGTTGACGCAACCAGACGGTTGCCATAGTGTCGCAACCGAACAGTTGCAACTGGAGGTTGTCGTGGGCTTTCCCGACCGCATCGAACGCACGCTCGAACTGGCCCACCCGCCGCGCGAGGTGTGGGCCGCGCTGACCACCGCCGAGGGGTTGAGCGGCTGGTTCGGCGAGGAGGCGACGGTCGACCTGCGCGAGGGCGGGGTGATCCGGATGTCGTGGGAGGGCGGCCCCCGGTGCGAGCTGCGCGTGGAGCGGGTCGAGGAGCCGTCGGTGTTCGCGTTCACCTGGCCGGTCTCCGGGCTGCCTGCGGACGACCCCCGTCGCACCTGCGTCGAGTTCCGGCTCGAACCGATCCCCGGCGGCACGCGGCTGCTCGTGGTCGAGGCCGGGTTCGCCCAGCTGGCGGAGGACGACCACGGCAAGGCGTACGACAGCCACGTGGAGGGCTGGACGAACGAGCTGGGCGAGCTGGTCGCCCACCTCGATGCGGCCTGACGCCGAGGCGATCGCCGAGCAGGTGTTCACCGCGCTGGCCGACCCGAGCCGGCGCGGGATCCTGGCCGAGCTGGCCGCCCGCGGACCCGCCACGGCCACGGACCTGGCGGCCCGCCTGCCCATCACCAGGCAGGCGATCGCCAAGCACCTGGCCCTGCTGACCGAGGCCGGCCTGGTGACGGCCGAGCCGGGGGAGCGGCGCCGGGTCCGCTACCGGCTGCGCTCGGCGCCCATGCGCGTGGCCCAGCAGTTCCTGGCCGCGCTGGCCCGCGACTGGGACGGACCGCTCGGCGCGCTGGAGGACCACCTCGACCGGTCCACCCGGACCGACCCGTGACCACCGACCCGAGAGCGAGCACAGGATGAGGACACCACCGATCGTCCCGCCGGCGGAGTGGGAGGCCGCGCGCCAGGCGCTCCTGGTGCGGGAGAAGGAACTCACCCGCGCCCGCGACGCGCTGGCCGCCGAGCGCCGGCGGATGCCGTGGCCGGCGGTCGAGCGGGACTACTCGTTCGACACGGCGCACGGCCCGCGGACCCTCCTCGACCTGTTCGAGGGCCGCCGCCAGCTGATCGTCTACCGCGCGTTCTTCGAGCCCGGCGTGTCCGGCTGGCCGGACCGCGCCTGTCCGGGCTGCTCGCTGGTCGCGGACCAGGTCGCCCACGTCGCCCACCTCAACGCCCGGGACACCACCCTCGTCTTCGCCTCCCGCGCGCCGCAGCCGGACATCGGGCGGCTGAAGGCGCGCATGGGCTGGACGATGCCCTGGCACACCACGACCGACGGGTTCGACGCCGACTTCGGCGTGGCTGAGTGGCACGGCACCAACGCGTTCATCCGCGAGGGCGACCGCGTGTTCCGCACCTACTTCGTCAACAACCGCGGCGACGAGCCGATGGGCGGCACCTGGAGCTACCTCGACCTGACCGCGCTCGGGCGGCAGGAGCGGTGGGAGGACTCGCCCGAGGGCTACCCGCAGGGCCCGCCCTACGAGTGGTGGAACCGGCACGACGAGTACGAGGCCCGCCCCGTCCGCCGCCGACACCGGGCCGGCCACCGAACCACCGGCCGGGTCGGCGACCTGTTGCGGCACCCGCTGAGCGGGGCCGCGGGGCACCCCCACCCCGCAGCGACCCCGCACCGGGCACCGGGGCGGCCGTCGCGTTCGGCGGTCGCCGCGCGGTCCAGGCCATAGGGTGGGCGGGTGGGCAACGAGATCTCCTTCCCGCGCCAACAAGCGCGCACCCAGCGGTTCACCCTCGGCGCACCGCGGACCTTCACCGTCTCACCCGACGGCGCGAAGGTGTACTTCCTGCGCACCGCCGCGGCCACCAGCCGGGCGAACGGGCTGTGGGCCTTCGACACCGCGTCGCGGACCGAGTCGCTGTTGGTCGACCCCGGCGTCCTGCTGACCGACCCCGAGGACCTGTCCCCGGAGGAGCGGGCGCGCCGCGAGCGCAGCCGCGAGCAGGCCGCGGGCCTCGTCGGCTACTCGACCGACGCGGACGCGCGCCTGGCCGCGTTCGCGCTGTCCGGCAGGCTGTTCGTGGTGGAACTGGCCACCGGCGAGGTCCGCGAGCTGCCGGTGGCCGATGCCGTCCTCGACCCCCGGCTGGACCCGACCGGCCGCCGGCTGGCCTACGTCGCCGACGGCGCGCTGCACGTGGTCGACCTGGGGACCGGCGAGGACCGGGCGCTGGCCGCGCCCGACGGCCCCGACGTGACCTGGGGCCTGGCCGAGTTCATCGCCGCCGAGGAGATGGACCGCCACCGGGGCTACTGGTTCGCCCCGGACGGCGAGCGCGTGCTCGCCGCGCGCGTGGACAACTCGCCGGTGCTGCGCTGGCACATCGCGGACCCGGCCAACCCCGCCACCCCGGCGGCCGAGATCGCCTACCCCGCGGCGGGCACGCCCAACGCCGTGGTCGAGGTCGCGGTCCTGGGTGACCGCCGGGTCGACGTGGCGTGGGACCGCGAGGCGTTCCCCTACCTCGTCACCGCGTCGTGGACCTCCCACGGCCGGCCGCTGCTCCAGGTCCAGTCCCGCGACCAGCGCCGCGTCCTGGTGCTCGCGGTGGACGTCGAGACCGGCGCCACCGAGGTGGTCGCGGACGACGCCGACCCGCGCTGGCTGGAGGTCGTGCCCGGCGTGCCGCGCTGGACGCCGGCCGGCGAGCTGGTGCGCGTGCTGCCCGTGGACGGCGCCAACCGCCTCGTGGTCGGGGACCGGGCGTGGACCCCGGACGGCCTCCAGGTGCGCGCGGTGCTCGACGTCGCCGAGGACGGCGTGCTGGTCACCGCCTCCGCGGACGACCCCACGCAGGTCCACGTGCACCTGGTCACCGCCGACGGCGCCACCCGGCTGTCCACTGAGGACGGCGTGCACGGCGCGGCCCGGGGCGGTGGGGTGCTGGTGCTCGTGTCGGCCGGGATGGACCACTTCGGCGCGCGGGTCACCGTGTCCACCGGCGGCGGGATCGGGAGCTCCGCCGAGACGCCCGTGCTGACCCCCGCGGTCCGGCTGCTCACGGTCGGCGAGCGCGACCTGCGCGCGGCCCTGCTGCTCCCGCGCGACCACGTGCCCGGCACGGGGCTGCCGGTCCTGCTCGACCCGTACGGCGGTCCGCACGCCCAGCGCGTCCTCGCCGCCCGCAACGCCTACCTCACCTCGCAGTGGCTGGCGGACCAGGGCTTCGCGGTGCTCGTCGTGGACGGTCGCGGCACGCCGGGGCGCGGGCCCGCCTGGGAGCGCGACATCGCGTTCGACCTCGCGGGCACCACGCTGGAGGACCAGGTGGACGCGCTGCGCGCGGTGGCCGCGATCGAGCCCGACCTCGACGTGACCCGGGTGGGCATCCGCGGCTGGTCCTACGGCGGCTACCTGGCGGCGCTGGCCGTGCTGCGCCGCCCGGACGTGTTCCACGCGGGCATCGCGGGCGCGCCGGTCACCGACTGGCGGCTCTACGACACCCACTACACCGAGCGCTACCTCGGCCACCCGGACGAGAGGCCGGAGGTGTACGACACCAACTCGCTCCTGGCCGACGCGCCGAAGCTGGAGCGCCCGCTGATGATCGTGCACGGCCTGGCCGACGACAACGTGGTGGCCGCGCACACGCTGCGGCTGTCCAGCGCGCTGCTCGCGGCGGGCCGGCCGCACACCGTGCTGCCGCTGTCGGGCGTGACCCACATGACCCCGCAGGAGCAGGTGGCCGAGAACCTGCTGCTGCTCCAGGTCGACTTCCTCAAGCGGGCCCTGGGCTGAGGACGCGGACGGGGGCCGTGCCACCGAGGTGGGACGGCCCCCGTCCGGTCGGGGCCTCAGGCCCGCGAGTGCCGCACCCGGTAGGGCGGGACCGAGTTGCCGCGCAGCGCGAGCTCGTCGATCGTCTCCGGCCGGTACCCGGACCCCGGCAGCCGCTCGACCATCAGCGCGGTCGGGTCGGCCACCTCGTCGGCCCGGCCGAACAGGTAGGCCCACTCGTGCTCGTCCGAGCCGTAGTACGCCACCGTGCCGAACACGTCGGTGAACCGCTGCCACATGCGGACCAGCGTGGCGTTGCGCCACATCGTCTGGCAGCCCGCCTGGGACACCACGACGCCGCCCGGCGTGAGCAGCGCCTTGCACATGCGCAGGAACTCCTCGCCGTACAGGCGGTTGTGCTGCGCCTCCTCCTCGCGCTCGTCCGGCAGGTCCACCAGGACCACGTCGTAGCGCTCGGAGGTGGTGCGGATGTACTCGTACCCGTCGATGTACCGGACGCGGACGGGGCCCTCGCCCTTCTCCGCCAGGGCGAGCTCGTCGAGCGAGTAGCCGTAGGGCAGGTGCTCGGCGCACAGCTTCACGGCCTGCTCGTCGATGTCGATGTGGTCGACCACCGACGCGCCGGCGTCCACGGCCATCCGGCACACCACGCCCTCGCTCGACCCGATGACCAGCACCCGGTCGACGCGGTCCGCGAGCAGCAGCGCGGGGACCATCAGCGCCTCGTGGTAGGTCAGCTGGCTGAACTCGGTGCTCTGCCGGTCGTCGTCGCAGAACAGCGACAACCCCTGGGCGGTGCGGGCGATCACCAGGTGCTGGAACGCCGTGCGCGTGTCGACCACGACCTCGTCGACGTCCCAGTGCCTGGTCATCCCGGCCGCGAGCGGTTCGCGGATCAAGGCTTCTCCTCACCGACGAGCGCGGGCACGCGGGTGCCCCGCTCGATCATGTCCGTCCGCGTGGACGCGGCACCCAGCGCCTCGGCCAGGAGCTGCACCGCGAGCGAGGGCTTGGCGCGCGTGCCGCACGTGAACACGTCCACGAACACCTTGCCGACCTCGGGGTAGGTGTGGATGGACGCGTGCGACTCCGACAACAGGGCCAGCACGGTGACCCCTTGCGGTTCGAACTGCTTGGAGACCACCTCCAGCACCGTGGCGTCCGCCTGGGTGAGCGCTTCGCCGAGCGCGTGCCGCAGGAACCGCTCGTCGTCCAGCAGTTCCGGGCTCACGCCCTCCAACTCGGCCAGCACGTGCTGTCCTGCGAACAAGCCGACCGGCTCGGGCCCGCACGGGAGTTCGGACATCAATCACTCCAAACATCTTCAGGAGTTGCGAGGACAACCTGGAGCGCGCTCATCGCACGCAATAGGTGACCAGCGGCGGGAAGCCGTTGAAGGCCACGGACGAGTAGCTGGCCGTGTAGGCCCCGGCGCCGAGCAGGTCGACGTGGTCGCCGGCCCGGAGGTCCAGCGGCAACTCGTAGCGGGTGTGCTGGTAGAGCACGTCGTCGGCGTCGCACGTGGGCCCGGCCAGCACGACCGGGCCGGCCGGCCCGGTGGGCAGCGGCACGCCGTCGCGGACGCACACCAGCGGGTAGGCGATCGCCTCGCCCTCGGTCTCGGTCAGCCCGCCGTAGCGGCCGACGTCCAGGAAGACCCAGCGCCGCTCGTCCGCGAAGGACTTGCGCGACACCAGCACGACCTCGGAGCGCAGGAGCCCGGACTCGGCCACGACCGCGCGGCCCGGCTCGATCATGACCTCGGGGGAGAAGTCGCCGAAGTGGCGCCTGATCGAGGCGGTGATGGCGCTCGCGTAGTCGGCCAGGGGCGGCGGCTGCTCCAGGTACCCGGCGGGCAGGCCGCCGCCGAGGTTCAGCGTGGTCAGCGGCAGCCCCTCGGCGCGCAGCTTCAGCACGACCCCGGCGGCGTCGGCGATCGCGCCGTCCCACCCGCCCGGGTCGAGCTGCTGCGACCCGGCGTGGAACGCGATCCCGAGTGGAACCAGCTCCAGTTCCCGGCTCAACCGCAGGAGATCCGCCGCCATCTCGGGCGCGCAGCCGAACTTCTTCCCGAACGGGTAGGTGGACCCCTTGCTGTCGACCAGGATGCGCAGCAGCACCGACGCGCCGGGCGCGTGCGCGGCGATCGCCCGCACGTCCTGCTCGCTGTCGGACACGAACAGCCGCACGCCGCGCTCGTGCGCGTAGGCGATGTCCCGGGCCTTCTTGATGGGGTTGCTGTAGGAGATCGAGGCCGGCGCGGCGCCGCGCGCCAGGCACAGGTCGATCTCCGCGGGCGAGGCCACGTCGAAGCACGACCCCTCGGCCGCCAGCAGCTCCACCACCTCGGGCGCCGGGTTGGCCTTCACCGCGTAGAAGATCCCGACCCGCGGCAGCGCGGCGCGGATCGCGGTGAACCGCTCGCGCACCGTCGGGAGGTCGATGACCAGGCAGGGGGTGTCCGGTGGATCTCGGTCCAGGAAACGACGAATACGAGCTGTTGCCTCGTGAAGCCGTTGATCGGCAAAGCTCTTCGTCATCTCGCTAGGGGTCCCCCTCCGCAGCCGTGGACTGGCACGGCCTGACCGTCTTCGGGCACGGCGGTCCACGGTACGCGCTGGAGGTGAAAAACGCGCTATCAGCCGGCGAAGTTGTGACGCAGCTCCACGACCGCGATCTCCGGCGGCGCGCCCACGCGGACCGGCGGGCCCCAGAAACCGGCCCCGTTCGAGGTGTAGACCTGGGTGCCGTCGACGGTCTCCAGACCACTGCGGACCGGCTGCTGGAGCCCGACCAGCAGGTGGAACGGGAACATCTGGCCGCCGTGCGTGTGCCCGGACAGCTGGAGGTCCACGCCGTGCTTGGCGGCCTCGCGCGCCTGCACCGGCTGGTGCGCCAGCAGCACCACCGGCCGGCTGGTGTCGCGCCCGTCCAGCGCCCGCGCGTAGTCCGGCGCGTCGTCGAAGGACTCGCCGTTGACGTCGTTGACGCCCGCGAGGTCGAACGCCGCGCCCGCGCGCTCGATCGCCAGCCGCTCGTTGCGCAGCGGGTTGACCCCGAGCCGCTCCAGCTCGGTCAGCCACGGCTGCGCGCCCGAGTAGTACTCGTGGTTGCCGGTGACGAAGAAGCTGCCGTGCGTGCTGGTCAGGTCGCGCAGCGGCGCCGCCGCCTCGCCCAGCCGCTCCACCGTGCCGTCGACCATGTCGCCCACGATCGCCACCAGGTCCACCTGCTGCTCGTTGATCATCCGCACCAGCCGCTCGGTGTGGGAGCGGCCCAGCAGCGGTCCCAGGTGGATGTCGCTGACCACGGCGATCCGGTAGCCCGACAGCCGGGGGTCGAGCTTGCCCAGCGCGATCGGCACCCGGTTGATCCTCGGGTCGCCCAGCGCCTGCGTCGCGCCGTAGCCGACCACGCCCGCGGCGGCGACCCCGCCGGCCACGGCGAGCGACCGGGCGATGAACAACCGCCGGCCCGGGTCGACCCCGGGCGCCTCGGGCACCGGGGCGGCCACCGCCTCGGGCGCGCCCCCGGAGACCTCCGCGCCGACGGTGACCGGCACCGGCTGCTGCCGGCGCGCCGCCCGCACCAGCAGCAGCCGGGGCACCTCCAGCACGGCCAGCAGCAGGACCAGGTAGTAGGCCCCGGCGAGCCAGAGGTAGCCGGGCCAGCCGATCACCGCGTCGAACGACGTGCCCAGTCGGGTGACGGACAGCGCGGCCATCATCAGCACGTAGAGCACCACGAGCACGACCGTGCCGATGCGGCGCGCACGTCCCGGCAGGGTCGTGTCCCGCACGACGCGCTTCCAGAGGTAGTAGTGCGCCGCACCCAGCACGACAGCGAGCAACAAGACGAACAAGCCGGTCCTCCCAGGGGTGATACGCCCAGTTTCCACGAATGCCGGACCGGGCGTGCAACCCCCTGAGGCCCCGGAGGCGTGTCTACCCCGTACCGCAGTGGGGAGGGACACATGAGTGACCGGGACACCGCGTTCGCGGAGTTCTTCGCGGCGCGGTCCGAGGCCATGCGCGGCACGGCGTACCTGCTGTGCGGCGACTGGCACCGGGCCGAGGATCTGGTGCAGGCCGCGTTCACCAAGCTCTACCTGGCCTGGCCGCGGATCGACCGGCACGGGGCACTCGACGCCTACGCCCGTCGGACGCTGGTCCGGACGTTCGTGTCGGAACTGCGCCGGGGGTGGTTCCGCCGGGAGCGGGTGGGCGGGCCGGCCGGCGAACCGGCCGAGGTCGCCCGGGGTTCGGCGGAGGACCGGCTGGTGCTGCTCGCGGCACTGGCGCGGGTGCCGCCGCGGCAGCGCGCCGTCCTCGTCCTGCGGTACTGGGAGGACCTGTCGGTGGGGGACACCGCCAGGGCGTTGGGCTGTTCCGAAGGAACGGTGAAGAGCCAGGCCGCGCGGGGGCTGCGGACGCTGCGCGGCCTGATCACCCCTCAGCAGGGAGAAAAGGTGCCATGAACGAGCACGAACTGAAGGACGCGATGCGCGAGGCGGTGGTGGCGAGCAGCCCGCCTCCGCCGATGGACGCCGGTACCGCACTCGACCGGGCCCGACGGGCCCACCGCCGTCGCAGGGCCACCCGGGGAGGGGCCGTCGCCGGCCTCGCCGTGGTGGGCATCGCGGTGGGCGCGGTGCTGGTGCCGGACCTGGTCGGTGGTCAGGGGGCCGGGGTGCCGCCGGCGTCGTCGCCCTCCGGGGGGCCGCCGTCGGTCACCCGCACCGGGCTGCCCTCGGCCCCCGTGCAGGTCACCACGGCCGGGCCCCCGAGCCGGCCGTCGGTGACCGACCGGTCCGCGGCCGACCCTTCGGGAACCCGCCCGTCGTGGCCCGACGGGCAGACCGACCGGACCGCGACCAGCGGACCCCGGGCCGACCGGGCCCGCGGGCTGCTCGACGACCTGGCGGCGGCGCTGCCCCCCGGGTTGCGGGCTGAGGACCGCACCCGCGTCGGCTACGCCGACCACGGCCCCATGACCCGCCACCAGGGGCAGTACGCCGACACGGTCGACGGCGCGCAGGTGTGGGAGTACACCGCGACCACCCCGGTCGTGCGGCCCGGTGAGCCGGGCGTGGCGGAGCTGTGGATCCAGGTGGAGACCAGGGGCAACAACCGGGTGCCGGGCGAGGCGTGCGAGGCGGCCACCCGGTACCCGTACCCGATCTCCGGCGGGACCTGCGAGGTCGTCGAGGTGGCCGGCCGGCGGGTCGGCGTGGTGACCGGGGCCGTGGCGGACCCCCTGCGCAACACCTACGAGTCGGCCGCCTTCCACCGCCACCCCGACGGTACGCTGGTGGTGCTCGGGGTGGCCCGGGAGTACGGCGAGTCCGGGCACCCCGGGATGGCGTCCGTGCCGCTGGACGCGCGGCAGCTGGCCGCGCTGGCGGTCGACCCGAGGTTCCACCTGGACTAGCGGTCAGCCCGGGGAGGTCGGTGCGCCCGGCCTCCCCGGGCCCGCCCTCCCGGGAGTTCCTGCAGGTACCGTGCTGCTCGTCATGCGGACCCTGCTCATCGACAACCACGACTCGTTCACGTTCAACCTCTTCCACCACCTGGCCGAGGTGAACGGGCGGGAGCCGGTCGTCATCACCAACGACGACCCGCGGTTCCGGCTGTCCTGGTTGTCCTCCTTCGACAACGTCGTGATCTCCCCCGGGCCCGGCCGGCCGCAGGAGCCCGGTGACTTCGGGCTGTGCCGGGCGGTCGTCGAGCACGCGGAGCTGCCGCTGCTCGGGGTGTGCCTCGGGCACCAGGGGCTGTGCCTGGCGCACGGGGCGTCGGTCGGGCTGGTGACGCCCCGGCACGGGGTGGTGGACGAGGTCCGGCACACCGGGGTGGACCTGTTCGCCGGGCTGCCGTCGCCGCTGGCGGTGGTGCGGTACCACTCGCTGGCGGTGTCCGACCTGCCGCCGTCCCTGGAGGCCGTCGCGTGGGCGCCCTCGGACGGGGTGCTGATGGGGGTGCGGCACCGGTCGCGGCCGGCCTGGGGGGTGCAGTTCCACCCGGAGTCGGTGTGCACCTCGCACGGGCGGCAGCTGCTGGCGAACTTCCGGGACCTGACGGAGGGGGCGGCCCCGGAGGGGGCGGTCGCGCCTCCGGTGCCGCTTGCGCCCGGGGTGCCGCTTGCGCCCGGGGTGCCGCTTGCGCCCGGGGTGCCGCTTGCGCGCGGGGTGCCGGCCGTGCCTGGGGTGCCGGCCGTGCCTCCGGCGCCTGCTGCTCCGGCACCCGCCCCCGCGCCCCTGCCCGCCTCCTCCCCGCGCCCACCCCGCGAGGTGCTGGTGCGGCGCGTGGAGGCCCACCCGCCGCCCGAGGACGTGTTCGCGGCCCTCTACGGGTCCTCCACCGACGCCTTCTGGCTCGACAGCAGCCTGGGGGGCCGGCGGGGTCGGTTCTCCGTGATGGGCGATGCCGGGGGCCCTCTCGCCCGCGTGGCGACCTACGACGTGTCCACCGGTCGGGTGACCGTTGACGGGGTGACGAACCCCGGGCCGTTCCTGGACTGGCTGGAGGCCGACCTGGCGGCGTGGCGGGTGGCGCCGCCCGACGTGCCGTTCGACTTCGCGCTCGGCTGGGTGGGCTACCTCGGCTACGAGCTGAAGGCGGAATGCGGCGGCGACGCGGCCCACCGTTCGGAGCAACCCGACGCCGCATTCGTGTTCGCCGACCGGGCGGTGGTTTTCGACCACGATTCCCGTCGCACCTACCTGTTGGCGCTGTCCGACGACGACGGCTGGCTGGACCGAACGGCGCAATTCCTCCACGGATTCACACCGGTGCCCGCCGAACCGCCGTCACCCGCCCGTGCGGGAACGGCGGCGGCGCGGCACGGCCGGGCCCAGTACCTGAAACTGGTGGCGGCCTGCCAGGAAGCCATCACGGCCGGCGAGAGCTACGAGGTGTGCTTGACCAACACCGTGACGTGGCGCGGCGAGGTCGACCCGTGGGAGGCGTACCGGTTCCTGCGCGCGGCGAGCCCGGCGCCGTTCGGCGCGCTGCTCCGTTTCGGTGTGCTCTCCGTGCTCAGCACTTCACCCGAGCGGTTCATCAGGGTCGACCGATGGGGTGTCGTGGAATCGGAGCCAATCAAGGGCACGCGACCGCGCGGCGCCACCGGGGCGGAGGACCGGGCTTTGCGCGAGTCCTTGGCGACCAGCCCGAAGGACCGGGCGGAGAACCTGATGATCGTGGACCTGGTCCGCAATGATCTGGGGCATAACGCGGAAGTCGGCAGCGTCGAGGTGCCCAGGATCTTCGAGGTGGAGAGCTACGCGACGGTGCACCAGCTCGTCAGCACCGTTCGGGCAAGGCTCCGTTCCGGCAGTTCCGCGGTGTCCGCCGTTAGGTCGGCGTTCCCCGGCGGGTCCATGACGGGGGCTCCCAAGATCCGGACAATGCAGATCGTCGATGGGCTGGAAGCCGGGCCCCGGGGGGTCTACTCGGGGGCGCTGGGTTACTTCTCACTGTCCGGAACGGCCGACTTCAGCATCGTCATCAGGACGCTGGTGGTGGACCGGGACAAGGTGAGTTTCGGGGTCGGCGGGGCGGTCATCGCGCTGTCCGACCCGGTGGCCGAATTCGAGGAGACGGCCGTCAAGGCGACCGCCCTGCTCAGGCTGCTGGGCGTGCCTTTCCCGGGTCGCGGTTGACCCGTTGACCAGCGGTTCCCCCTGCGGACGTCCGAGGGCGCCGCAGGGGAAAACCAGCCTCGCCGGTCAGGAGGCGTGCGCTTCCTGGAACTGGACGACCAGGCCCTGGGGAATGCGCCCGCGGTCGGAGATCTGGTGCCCCTGGGCGCGCGCCCAGTCCCGAATCGCCTGCGCCTGGGCCTTGTCACCAGCCTTTACCGTGCTCTTGCCGGTACCCTTGCGCTGCTTGCGGCCCCCCGCGCGGCGCGCCTTGGCGACGAAGTCGGCCAGGGAGTCGCGGAGCTTGTCCGCATTCTCCTTGGAGAGGTCGATGGAGTACTCCACACCGTCCAGCGCGAAGGTCACGGTCTCGGCGGCTTCGCTGCCGTCGAGGTCGTCGATGAGTTGGACGACGGTCTGCTGTGCCACTGTTCCTCCGTGTGTGCTCGCATAGCGCGTGCTGCCCTCGACTTGTGCAGCGCCACACGCTTCGAGACGACACCATAGTGCACGACCGGAATATTGCCTAACCTTTCGCGCTGAAATGTGGCTGATGCCCCCGGACGGGTCATTTCGCGAGCTAAACCACAGGTCGGAAATGTGAGCTGCCCGAACCCGCGCGCGTGGCCCGGGTCACACCCGGTCGAGTGGCCTATCCTGGGAGGAGATACCGCCCAGGGCAGGGAAGGCCGGGAGCGATGCACGGTTACACGGCGGACAAGGACGCGTACCTCAAGCGGCTCCGGCGGATCGAGGGGCAGGTCCGCGGGCTCCAGCGGATGATCGAGAACGACGACTACTGCATCGACGTGCTGACCCAGATCTCGGCCGCGACGAAGGCGTTGCAGGCGGTCTCCCTCGGGTTGCTGGACGAGCACCTCAAGCACTGCGTGGCGCAGGCCGTGGCCGAGGGCGGCGAGGTGGCCGACGAGAAGATCGCCGAGGCGTCCGCGGCGATCGGCCGCCTGGTCCGGTCCTGACGGTTCCCGCGCCCGGTCCCGGAGCGGTCCGGCGCCGACGCGCCGGGCGCGGGGTTGCCGGGGGACGGGCGAGGTCGATCCAGTAGAGTGCTCCCGCCGGCCCCCGTAGCCCAATCGGCAGAGGCAGCGGACTCAAAATCCGTCCAGTGTGCGTTCGAGTCGCACCGGGGGCACCACGGGATCGCCACCCGTCGAGGCAGCTCCTGACTCGTGGGCACCACGGCCGGCGGGACCGATCGGGGTGACCCGGCGGACGCCGCCGTTGCAGCGGATCTCCTGCCCCACGGCTCCGAACAGGGCGTGGGCCTGTTCTCCGGGCAGCCGGTCGACCTCGGTCTTCACCACGGGAGCGCGTCGAGCGGGTACGGCCGGGCTGCGCTGCTCAACCCCTGCCGGCCGCACTCCGGTCACCCGGTCCGCGTCGCGGACGAGGACCTCGGGTTCGCTACCTGGACAGGGGAGCGGCCACTACGTGGTGTAGCGGAAACGGGTCGTCGCACGATGTGATTAACGACCTACCGGAGCAGGCCGTCGGCGAGAGCGTGTCCCGCCTTGACGTCGGTGCGGTCGCGCACACGTCTAGCCGATCGGGAGAAACCGATGCCATTGGCGGAAATGGACCGTCTGGTCAGCGACCTGTTCTGCGGGACGGGTTCCGACTTCGGATCCTTTCGCGCCCCGGCGGGCAGTGCCGTGCGCGGCCGGGAACTCCTCCCCGACACCCTGTACCGCTACGACCTGGTCGACTCGGTCTCGGAGCGGGCGGTGACGGTCCAGATCTACGTCGGTGTCTCCAAGCTCGGCGAAGGGCTGTGGAAGCAGGAGTTGCGGGTGCTCCAGCGGGTGGCGTCGTTACGGCACCCGGCGTTGCCCTCGATCAAGCACGGCGGGCACGTCGAGGACGAGGTCGCCCTCCCGTACGGCTTCCGCGGCTGCGCTTTCGTCGTCACCGACGCGGGGATGGGCCAGCTCTTCGAGGGGGGCGACCAGGGCGGGTCGCGGGCCGGGCTGGTCGAGGTCATCGAGTACCTGCGGCAGAACCGCCGGGTGGCGATGGCGCAGTTCATGTCCCTGGCCGACGCCCTGGCGATCCTGCACGACATGCAGATCGTGCACCGCAACATCTGGCCGGGCATCCTCGACCGGATCGAGCTCGACGGCGAGGACCAGATGGTGTTCGGCCGGTTCGAGCTGAGCAGGCTCACGTCGAACCTGTTGCGCACCAGCATGCTCAACGCCCGGGAACGCGCCGAGAACGCCCGCACGCTGGTGCTGGCCCAGGGCGGCGGGGCCATCGCGTACTTCTCCCCGGAGCGGATCCGCTTCCTGCTGGAGGACGGCGCGCACATGGAGGACCACCGGTCCGACGTCTACAGCCTCGGCATGATGGTGTCGGAGTGGATGACCGGGCCCATCCCGGAGGACCTCCTGGCCGAGGTCGAGACGGCCGTGCACACCCGGCGCGACCTCGGCGGGACGCTGGACGCGGTGAAGCGGGTGAACCTGCACCTCGTGAACGCGGTGCGCGCCCTCCCCCCGGCGCTCGCGTCCTTGTTGAAGGACATGACGGCGTGGGACAAGCCGACCGGCAGGCTCAGCGCCTCCGACGTGGTCAACCGGATCAGCGACCACTACGAGCGCCTGACCTACGAGCACGACGAGGCCACGACCACCCCCTACCTGCTGGTCTTCATGCCGAGCAAGTGCCGTGAAACGATCTTCGCCTGGGAACTGGTCGACCAGGACCCCGCCTCCGACGACGGCAGGCTGGAAACGATCGAGTTCCTGCTCGACGACCTCAAGGGAGCCCGCATCCTGCACATGCCGGGCGGGGCCGCGGGTTTCATCCCCGGCGACGACAAGGAGACGCTCGCCGCCGCCGACCAGCTCCTGGTGGGCCGGTCGGTGGCGTGGTTCTGCCGACCGTACGAGAAGGAGCACGGCGGTTTCGGCAGGCGCGGCCTGCCCGACGAGCACGGGCTCCTGCTGGCCTACCCGGTCCAGCTCGAAACCGGCCGGGGACGGGCGTTGCGCGCCGCGGTGGACGGCGCGCGCAAACGTCGGTGGGTGTCCCAGCTGCGAGTGGTGGCCTCGGACATCGCCCGCACCGAGATCGACGCCGCCCTCGCCGGATCACCGTCGTGGCAACCCCTGCTCGACGCGGTCCGGGACGTGGTCCCCCAGTCCAAGGCCGAACGCCAGTACGCCCAGGCGTTCGACTGGCTCCTCCAGTTCCAGCGCACCGCGCTGGAGGGGCGCCGCTACCCCTACATCGTGGAGCGGTCCGACCAGGTCGACCGGGTGACGCTGCGGTTCGACGAGGAGCGGGACCGGCGCTGGCGGCACGGTTCGGCCCTGGCCACGGTGTTCGCGGGCACACCGAGCCTGCGGCCGAAGATGGGCGACTTCTTCGCGGGCAACGCCAACGAGGACGGGTCGACCCTGGTGTCGCTGCGCGCCGACGACAAGGGCGCCCCCGCGTGGGACGAGGCGTTCGCGGGCGAGTGCGTCGAGGGCACCGCCAACGACACGGTGATCATCGTGGCGGGCAGGCGGTCCAGGGCCGTCCCGGAGCGGGGGTGGATCAGCCCGGTGGACGACCTCGGCTCGTGGATGGCGTTGAACCGCGAGGAGCAGGCGCGCCACGAGCTGCTCAGGAACCGGGTGCTGGTCGAGCAGCTGGACCGGCCCAACGCGATCACGTCGGTCACCCTGACCAAGAACAGCACGAGTGCCCAGGTCGCCGAGGCGATGATGTCCACCGAGCCGCTGTTCGCGCTCCAGGGACCACCGGGAACCGGCAAGACCGAGGTGACGGCGGACGCGGTGGTGAGGTACCTGGCCGAGGAGCGCGGGGCGCGGGTGCTGATCTCGACGCAGTCGAACTTCGCCCTGGACAACATCGCCGAGCGGTTGCTGGGGAAGCTGAACCTGCTCGGCGGGGGGCGCTCGGGCTCCAGCCACGTCGTGCCGGTGCGGGCGACCGGGTTGCGCGGCGAGGACAAGGTCGACCCCAAGATCGCGCCCTTCCTCATCCACCGGTTGGCGGAGGGCACCCTGGAGGAGATCAAGGCGCACACCGCGAAGAAGCGGGTGGACTACCGCAGGGACCCGGTGGTCCTCAGCCTGCTCCAGGACTGGGACGACGTGGTGGACGCGTGCCTGCCCGAGCTGATCGACCGGCTGCAACGCGCGGCGAACCTGGTGTTCGCCACCTGCTCCTCGGCCACCCCGGCGACGCTGGCGAAATCGGCGTCGACGGACATCTTCGACTGGGTGATCATCGAGGAGGCGGCCAAGGCGTGGCCGACGGAGCTGGCGATCCCGCTGTCCAGGGGTTCGCGGTGGTCACTGGTCGGCGACCACCGGCAACTGCCCGCCCACCGCAGCCGGGAGATCCTGCGGTTCCTGGACAGCTGCGCGGCCTCCCCCGACGAGGACCTGCGGGTGCACGGCGAGCGGCGCCACGAGTACCTCCGCGTCTTCGGCATGTTCGGCAACCTGTTCTCCGACCGGGTCAAGCGCCCGGGGAACAAACCGAGGCACACGCTGCGCAAGCAGTACCGTATGCGCCCGGCCATCAACGAGATCGTCAGCCGCGTGTTCTACCCGGTCGACGACGTCGGACCGGACGGGCACGTCGACATCACCGTCGAAGGGCTGCTGTCCACCGGTCGGGACGACATCGGGCTCCTGCACACCCCGGCGGAGCTGGCGAACGCGGTGGTCTGGGTGGACACCGCGGACACTGCCGCGTGCTCCGACGAACCGGCCTGGCGCAACCCCGGCGAGGTGGAGGTCGTCAACGCCATCCTCGAACGGATGCGGCCCGAACCGCTGCCCGGCAAGGACGGGTACGGCGACCACCCGCTGGCGGTCATCACCCCGTACCGGCGCCAGCTCGACCTCCTGCGGGCGCACAGCGCGATCCGCCCCTTCGCCTCGACCATCCACGCGTTCCAGGGGCGGGAGGCCAACGTGGTCGTCGTCTCCCTGGTCCGGGACCAGCGGCGCGGCCGGAGCGACACCCCGTGGTCGAACATCGGGCACCTGCACGAGCGGGAGCTGATCAGCGTGCTGTTCTCCCGCGCGCGGGAGCACCTCGTCCTCGTCGGCTCACTGCGCCACTTCGAGCGCGACGGCGGTCCGATGTGGTCGGACGTCTGCGCGCTGGTCCGCCGGCAGGGCAGGGTCGTGTCCGCGAAGTCCACCGGGCTCGGGTCGTGACCACGACGCGGATCTGGATCCGCTACCAGCCGGTGCCCGTGCAGGTCCGTCTCGGCTACGGGACCGAGATGTCCAGGATCGAGAGCGCCGTCCTGCGCGCCGTGGTCGAGTTCTGGCAGGGGTCGGCCTCCGACGTCCCGCTGCGCGGTGTCGGCCTGAGCAAGCTGGTGGAGATCTTCGGGCTCGGCGAGCGGGTGACCCTGCACCTGCTGTTCGACCTGTGGACCCGCGAGTACATCACCCTCGACCTCTACCGGAACATCGCCGCCCCGACGCAGGTCGCCCTGGACGCGTTCTCGGGCGGCGGGGTGTCCGGGCTGGCGGGGGCGGAGTCCAAGCAGGAGGACAGCACCGTGTGGCTCGACCCGGTCAGCGGGCACCTGACCGGGCGGCAGGGCCACCGCCGGGCCACCGACCCGGACCTCATCGTGCCTTCCTACGTGCTCTTCGCGGCGAACGCGGACGAGATCCGCAGGGGGGACCTGCTCCGCGCGGTGAACGAGCGGATCGCCGAGCAGGTGGCCGAGGAGCGGGTCAAGAACAAGGAAGGGCGGCGCACCGGACGGCAGACGAAGGTCCAGGAGGTCCGGATGGCCTCCACCCACCAGCGGACCGAGGGCGGGTCCTCGATGCTGTTCCCCGTGGACGTCACCGTCCGGCGCGACCCGGTCAACCACGAGGTCCGGGTGGTGGTGGCGCACGACTCCCGACGCACCCTGGCCCAGTGCGAGAAGATCGGCGACCTCATCACCGAGTTCATCCGCCGCCGCCCGGAGCACAAGTTCTCCCGACGGCTGACCGGGCGGATCGAGACCCGGTTGGTCGATCCGCCGTCGCTGGAGCGGAGCATCGACTCCCTGGCCAACGCGGCGATCACGGCGAAGTCGGCGCCCGCGGGCACCCGTGACACCACCCACGAGCAGCTGGTGGACGCGGTGAAGACCATCAGGGCGCAGATAGCGGCGATGGTGTCCACCGAGGCCGAAGTCGAGCTGGTCGGGTCGATCCGGGACTACCGCTCGGCGGTCGGGCAGACGATCCGCGCAGCCGAGCGCCAAGTGGTCCTGGTGGCTCCCGCCGTCCGCTACGCCGGGCTGGTCGACCTCTCCGACGACCTGAAGGCCGCGGTGCAGAAGGGCGTCCAGATCATCCTCGTGTGGGGCAGGCGGTCCACCGACGCGATCGAGGCCAAGGCGAAGAACGTCATCATCGAGATCACCAACACCGCCACCGACGCCGGGTTCAACGCCTCGGCCGTGCTCGTCGTCGGCCAACCCGCCCTGATCAACGCCGGCTTCGTGCTGGCCGACAACCACACCGCCGTCGTGGGCGGCTACAACTGCCTCGACCGCGACCACGGCTCGGACACCCACCAGCTCGGCGCGGTGGTCCGCGCGACCGAGCCCGGCGGCTGCGAGGTCGCGTACTCCCTGCTGCGGTGGACCCGCAGGGCCATGCCGGACCGGCTCACCGCGTCGGCGGTGTTCTTCCAGGAACGCGACTTCCGCGTCGTCGACGACGACCTGCCCACGCCCGCGGAGGGCCTCGTCTGGTCCGACCTTCCCGAGCCCCTCCCCAGGGACACCGGGGCCTCCGACGCGTCGGTGCAGGCGTGGGCCGAGGCGTGGGAGGAGTGCGCCGCCGAAGCCGCGCGGCACGTGGCGCTGCGCAAGCTGCCGTCGGTCACGCTGGTGGAGGACGGGGCGCACCACCGCACGTTGTGGGACGGTGTGCGCGAGGCCAGGCGCCAACTGGTCGTGGCGGGCAGCCGCCTCACCACGACGGCGGTCACCGACCAGTTGATCGTCGAGCTGACCAACAGGGTCGCGGGCGGCACCAGGACCGACGTCGTCTACCAGTTCCTGCAGCGCGACGCGGACGCGACGAGGGCCGCCCTGGGCAGGGTGCGCGGCGCCAACCCCGGTGGGTTCGCCGTGCGCCAGGCCGACTCCGCCGCCAAAGCCCTGGTCACCGACGACACCGTGGTCATCGGCAGCTTCGACTACGTATCCCACGACGGCTTCTTCGGCGGGCACCCGGGACGCAGGCCCCCGGCCGAGGTGAGCGTCCGCGTCTCCGGCGGTGACGTCGCGGCGCGGGCGGCCGAGCTCCTGGGCGCCCGGGTGGTCCGCAAGCCGAAGAAGTCGACCACCACGCCGCATCCCCGCGCGCGCCGGTCCCACCGCCTGCTGGTCGCGCTGGAGAAGTGCACCAGCCGCAGCCAGCGGGCGGAGGTCGTCACCGAGGCGGTGAGCGGGGGAAGGGGCACCGCCCTGCTGGCCGCCCTGCGGGCCACCCAGGTCGAGGACGGGATCCTCGCCCTGGTGGCGGCCGCCACCCTGCGCGAGGGCATCGACACCGCCGATCCCGACCACCGGTGGTGGGCGGGCTGGCTGGTCGACCGGTTGTGGGAGCAGGAGCGGTTCGTCGAGGCGTGGGTGCTGCGCCAAGCCCTGCCCGACGGTGGGGTGCCGCTCGCCCTGGCCGCCGTCGCCGCGGCTGCGGGCACCACGCTCGTGGGGGCTGTCGTGGAGGCGAACGCCTTGGAGTGCGCGGACGGGGACAACAGGGTCGCCCTGATCGCGCTGATCGTGAGCCAGCTCGTCGCCTGGCCGGGCGGCGGCACCCCGTTGCCCGGCGACGTCGCGCACAACCTGCGCGGATCGTTGGAGGTCCTCGACTCGCTGGACCCGGAGGGCAAGTGGCACGAACTGGTCGAAGCGGTGCTCGCCATGGGGGCCAGGGTCGACGAGCCGGGGGTGGCGGCCGTCGTCCGGGAGCTGGTGACCGAAGCCAACCGGGACGCCTCCCTGGCCGAGAACTGGGACCGGGCCGAGGAGGCGCTCAACGCGCTGGGCAGCATGTCGTTCGGCTTCGAGGCCGGTCTCAAGACGCAGGCGCGCCTCCTGCACCCCGAAGGCATCTTCGGCAAGCTCCGGACGATTATCGACGCCCGGGATCTCGATCCGGCGGCGCAGTGGCTCAGCGCCCCGGACCTGGTTGACCTGCCCGGGTTCCTGGACCGGACGACGGCGGAGGTCAGCGTCGGCCAGAAGAACAACGTGATCCACAGCGGCAAGCGCAAGCAGTACCTCGACCGGCTCACCCAGGTCGTGACGGCCGTCGAGGACGTGGTGGCCTTCCAGCCCGAGCGGCACGGCCACCAGGGCGTGTTCCAGGTGGAGGCGGTCCGGTCGCTCGCCGACGCGGTGGTGCGGTTGTGGCCGGGCCTGCACATCGACCTGGAGAAGCGGACGAGCCCGGCACGGCACCTCATCGCCCACGCGATGAGCTCCATGGCGGAGATACGAGAGTGGGGTGCCCGTGACCAGCACGGTTGACGTGGTCGCCGAGTGGCCGCAGGCGTGGCGGCAGCCGGGTCTGCTGGCGCTGGCCTCGCGCGGTGAGGCCGACCGCGCCACGGCGGCCCGCGCGGTCCTGGACGGCATCCTCCACCCCGTGGTGGACGTGGCCGACGGCGTGCAGCGGTTGATCGAGCTCGGCGAGTTCGCCGCCGCGCGGGCGCTGATGGGGCGGTCGCCGTCGGTCCTCTCGGCCGAGCACGCGGGCGAACTCGGCGAACGCCTCGAGCGGGCCGTGGGCGCCGCCTCGAACCGGTTGGGCGAGCGGGCGCACCGGCTGCGGATCCGCGCCGCCGCCGTGGGGCAGGCGGTCGACCCGGCGTGGGCCGACCTGCTGGCGGACAGCGCGACCGCCGCCGAGCGGGAGCTGGACGAGTTCGAGAAGTTCGTCGACGCCGTCGCGGACGACCGCGTCACCGCGATCAGGGCGCGCTTCCCGGAGTTGGACCGCGAGCGGGTCCTCATCGCGGAGGCGTGCCTGCGCGGCGGCGAGTACGACGTCGCCGAGTCGGTCGTGACGCACTCCGACGAGTCGACCTGGCTGAGCCTGCCCGCGACGGTGCCCCACCTGGGCGGGTGGGCCTACGCGGACGAGCCCGCGGACTCCGTGCTCGGCTGGTACCTCCGGCAGGAGGAGTCCCCCGCGGATTTCGAGCAGTGCCTGCCGTTCAAGACCGACACGAAGGCGTGGAGCCTCATCCGGGCGTTGCACGACGTGCACGACGAGCTGACCGAGGAGTCCGCGCGGGAACTCGGCCGCGCGATCGACGACCTCGTCAACGACATACCGGTGAACCACCGCGCGAGGGCCGCGGGCTCCGGCTACGACGTCGAGCTGCGCGGCCTGGTGGACCCCCGGTTCTCCTGGCTGGCCCTGCCCAAGCGCCTGACCCTGCACATCGGCCCGACCCGTCCGGCGGTCGGAGGCACGAAGGTGTGGCTGCCCGTCGGGGGCACCGACCCCGAACCCGCTGCGGGACTGGCGGTCCTGGAGCCGTCCGTGCTCTTCCAACTCCTCGACCCGGCGGGCGCACACCTCCAGAGCACGCCCAACCGCCGGGTCGCCCTGCTGCGGCACGTGTGCGCCCAGCTCGCGTTCGACCAGGTGGTGGACATCGCCGGCGCCGACCTCGGCAGCGGGGCCGACACCCGCGCCACGCTGTTGTGGGTGCTCGACCTGCTCGGGCTCGTCATCTCGCCGGAAGTCCCCGACATGGTCGTCTACCTCTCGGCCGGGATGCCCGAGGCCATGGCCGCGATCATCCGCGAGCTGTGCCGCATCGTGGGCCCGGCTGAGGAACTCGCCCACGAGGACCTGGTGCGCCTGCGCGACGACACCGAAGCGGTGCGGGCTGTGACCGAGGCCGTGTTCGGTCCGGTCGCGGACCACCTGGACGCGTGCGTGGTCTACGGCGCCCTCCTGGGCCGTGCCGCGCGGCTGGGCGTCGCGTCGGTGACACCCGACCAGCTGGACGCCGAGCTCGATGAGTTGACGCTCCTGCTCATGGAGGCCCACGAGAAGTCCGGCGAACGGGACCGGGACTTCCCGATCGGGCGGATCGACCTCGCCGCGGCCGGGAACGTGCTCCGGGATGCCGGGCTCCTCGGGCCCGGGGCCGAGTACGAGCTGCCCGGACAGGGGCTGGTCGCGCTGCTCGGCAGGCCCGGTCTCACCGAGGCGACGACGGCGTGGCTGACCCGGTTCCACAAGGAGCGCGACGACCTGGAGGACAACACCCGGCTGATGCTGCGGTCGCGCACCTCCTGGCACTACGAGCACGCCAGGAAAGGCCACCTGTACGCCTTGGCGCAACTCACCGCGAGCCTGGGCGTCGGGGTGGACAACGCCGGGCTGCGCGAGCGGATCAGGGCGCAGCAGGCCCTCATAGACGAGTTCACCGCCATCGAGAAGGGCGACATCGACGCACTGCTGCACTCGTCGGTCTTCGACTTCGCCGGCCTGGCCCGGGAGATCGCGGACGGCCAGCGCAAGATCAGGGACTTGGACTTCGAGGTCGTCGAGCCGGACGGGACGACCTCGGTCACGGCGATCAAGGTGCTGGTGCACCTGACGTTGAGCGACCTCTACCTCAACGCGTTGCAGGCGATGGAGGCCGCGGAGTCCCGGACTCGCCGCATCCGGGTGACCCTGCGCTACGAGGACTCCGAGACCCAGCGGTACCTGCTGGCCGACATCGAGGACAGCGGCCCCGGCTACGGCCGGGCCGACCGCTCCCGGCTCGACGAGATCCGCAAGACCTACGGCATGTCCGGCGGCGAGGGGATGCGCCACGCCAAGGCCAACCTCGCCGCGTGCCGGGGCCGGTTGGAGCGGATGCCCGACAGCGCCGACCTCGGCGGGGCCTGCCTGCGGGTACGCCTCCCGCTGGCCGAGTGAGGGATCAGGTGCCGGTCAGGAGCCGGTTCACCACCTCGACGAGCGGCACCATGGTGGACTTCACGTCGTTGTGCTTGTGGATGACGGTGCGCACCCCCAGTCGGGCCTTGACCAGGTCGAAGTCCTCGAACGGCAGGTCCGCCGACATGAGCGCGGTCGGCATGTCCGGTCGGTGGGCGCGCAGTTCGAGCAGGACGACTTCGCCGCCCGCGTCGGCCCCCGGGGTGAGGTGGCGGTCGACGAGCGCGCAGCCGTAGTCGAGCGGGTGGTCGTCGCGGAGCACCTCCTGCCACCCGGACAGCGAGGTCACCACGTCGCAGTCGTAGGAACCGGACAGGGCCGCGGCGAGCGCGTGGCCGATCTGGTCGTCGACGATGAGGACGCGCTTGCGGGGCGCGCGTCGGGCGGTGGGGCGGTCCCGCCACCCGGCGGCCTCCTCCGGTGACAACTCGCAGAAACGGTGCCACTGCGCCAGTTCTTCGCGTCGCGCGGGCTCCATCGCGCGGATGTGGGCGACCAGTCGGTCCCGGTCCTTGATGACCTCGGACCACGCATTCCGGCGCAGCCGCGTCGAGGCCGTCCACGGGTTGTCCCGCCAGAGCGCGAGCAGGGAGTCGACGTGGTCGACCGGGGTGTCCGCCGCGAGCGCGGCCACGCCCCGCCCGAAGGCGGTCACGTCGACCTGGTCCTCCGGCACCTGGAGGACGTAGGCACCGCGACGACCGGGTTGCGGGATCGGCATGCTGTGGTACCTGCGCAACAGGAACACGTTCTTGGCCACCGGGTTGCGGTGTTCGCCGGGGAGGTCGGGCCACACCTGCCCCCGCAGCCATTCCCCGGACCGGCCGGGGGAGCCGGCCAGCACCAGCGCCATCAGCAACGCGCCCGGCACGCGGTTCAGGTCCACCCACCCGCCCCGGCTGTCCCGGACCTGCGGCGCGCCGAGTACCCGCACGGTCAACCGGTCTTCGCGGACGGGCAACGCGTCGGTCACGTCGACCATCGTAGTGGCGGCCCGGCCACCAGCGGTGATGTCACCGCGATGTCCGCGACGGCTGCTCGGGGTTCCCCGGGGGCGGCAGGGCATCGAAAAGTCATCGCGCGTGGTCTTCAGGGGGGAATCGACTTCGTCGTCCCATGACGGCATGAGAAGAGCGATCGCCCCCGCAGCGGGGACCGGAGCGACCGCCGCGGGCTTGATCACCGCGGCCGCGACCACGAACACGATGTGGCTGTACTGGCTCGCCGCCGCGGTGAGCGCGCTGCCCTGGGTGGGCACGCTCGCCTGGCGGGGCCTGTTCGCCGCCAAGTCCACCGCCGTCCGCCAGGACCTGCTCGACCTCGTGAAGATCGAGGAGGAGCGGTGAGCGCGACGCACGCACCTGCCGACCTGTCATCCGGTGGCGTCCCCCCGGGAGTGGACCGGCTCCGCGGTGGTCGGCCCCCGAGGGCCTCTAGGGTGATCCGCATGGGTGGATACACGGACGGGGAGAGCCGGACGCTGCGCACGGCCGTCTACGGCGCGATGGTGCTCGTCTCGGTCGCGGAGGAGGGCGCGCTCGACCAGGAGAGCCACGCCGGCATCCGGGCCATGGCGGTGCTGCCGCCGGGGGTGCGCGAGGCGGTGGACTCGGGTGCGCCCGAGTTGCCGGCGGGGTCGCCCGCCGACGTGGAGGACGGGGTGCTGGCCGCGTTGCGCGAGTCGGTGGCGCTGGTGGCCGGGCGGTCGGCGGTGGAGGCGGACGACTTCGCGGCGGCCGTGGTCGCCATGTGCGAGCGGGTCGCGTCGGCCGACGGGCACGTGGGTCGGGCGGAGAGCGCGGTGCTCGGTCGCGTGCGGGTCGCGCTCGGGCTCGGCTAGGACGTCGCGGTGGGCGGCCCCGGGGGTGGTCCCGGGGCCGTCGTCGTGTGGTGGGAGCGCGGTCCTGTCCCGCCGGCGTGACACCCCGATCGGTCCGGACCGCTGCGGCTCGGCCCGGTGGTTATTGCCGCAACCATTGGTTTTTCCCCGCGCCTGACACGGATGGGGGTATCCGTGCCGGCCCGGTCGCGCAGAGTTCGGTTGACGGCCCGAGAGCGCCGGTCCTAGCTTGGCCGAGGCCGGTCGAAATCGTGG
The DNA here is from genome assembly GCF_042658445.1 of Saccharothrix lopnurensis. Taxonomy (NCBI): domain Bacteria; kingdom Bacillati; phylum Actinomycetota; class Actinomycetes; order Pseudonocardiales; family Pseudonocardiaceae; genus Saccharothrix; species Saccharothrix lopnurensis. The sequence goes on from NZ_JBHSQO010000005.1 coordinate 148,895, forward strand.
GGATTCGCCGGTACGACGGCGCGGGCCGAGTCGCCCCGCTGTTCCCGCGGTGCCGACCCGGGGTTGATCCGTCTGCCGATCCTCGCCGGCCCGCACCGCGGCGGCGGGATCGGCATGCCGAGAGGGAGTGCGCGTGTGTGAGGCACGGGTGGAATTCCGGACTTTCTTCCTGGAAAACCGAAGGTGGCTGGTCCGACAAGCCTACGCGCTGTGCCACGACTCGTACGAAGCGGAAGACCTGGCGCAATCGGCGTTCGTCAAGGTCTACCAGAGGTGGTGCTCCTTCGAGCGCCATTCTGAGTTGCGGGGTTACCTGAAGAGCGTGTTGCACAGCGTTTTCATCGATTCGCGCCGGCGGGCCGCCGCCCGCCGTGAGTTGCTGGGGGACGCGATCCCGGAGGAGTTGGCCGGCGCGCCGGTGGAACCCGATCCGGTGGGTGCGCACGGTCCGGTGCTCCAGTCGCTCGGCCGCCTGCCCCGGCGGCAGCGGCAGGTGATCTTCCTGCGCTTCTGGTTGGACCTGGACACCGTGGAGACCTCCCGCGTGCTCGGCTGCACGCCGGGGTCCGTGACCAGCCAGACGAGCCGCGGGTTGGCCCGGCTGCGGGCGGTACTGACCGGCGATCCAGCTCTCGTTATCTGATCGTTACCCGAATTCCTCAGTGTCGGCAGGTTCCCACCACGTGTTGGTCAGTGATGTCGGAACTTTTCGGCAAATTCAAGGGGAGTCGCGGTGAAGAACAGCGTGAAGGTCATCCTGGTCGGCCTGTTCGCCATCCTGGGCGCTTTGTTGCCGAACGTCGGCGCGGGTGCCGCGACGGCCGCTCCCGCCGCGATCGCCGCGTCGGTCGCCGCCCAGGCGCAGGAGGAGATCCCGTGCGGTTATTTCGAGAACGCGGAAGCCGCTTACTACGGCCACTGCGGTGACACCACGGTCATGATCAAGGTCGACTACCACCACGGCCGGCCCTCGATGTACACCTGCGTCGGCCCGTGGACGCTCACCTACCTCGGTTCCGACGACGACGTCTCGAACGCTTTCTACGTCGGCCTGTGCTGATCCGCACCTTTTCCGAGTAAATCCGATCGAGAACTCACCGGGAGCAACTGTGAAGAACAGCCTGAAGGCCGCCGCGGTCGGTCTCTTCGCCCTCGCGGGCGCGCTGGCGCCGGGCGCCGCCAACGCCGCGCCGGCCGACACCACCCCCGCCGCCGCGGAGATGATCTGCGGTTACGCCGAGAACGCGGAGGCCGCCTACTACGGCCACTGCGGCGACACCTGGGTCCACATCAAGATCGACTACCACCACGGCTGGGCGTCGACCTACATGTGCGTGCCCCCGTGGTCGGAGACCCACCTCGGCTCCGACGACAACATCTCGAACGCCTTCTACATCGGCCTGTGCTGACGAGGTGATCGAACCCCGCGGCCCGCGCCGGACAGGCGCGCGCCGCGGTCGGCCGCGCGGGTCAGGCCACCCGCCACAGGGCGGGCACGTTCGGCGGCTCCCAGCCCGGCTGGGCGAGGTGCGCCTGGAGGCAGACGTACTCGACGCCGCCGTGGGTGACCCTCGCGCCGGGCGCGTAGTTGGTGCCCGCCGCCCACGTGCCGCCGCCCGGCTGGGACGGGGTGGTGGACGTGGTCGTGGTGGGGCCCGGCTGCTGCGGGACGTTCAGCACGAGGTCGAACACCGCTTCGCGCGCGCCGCCGACGCTGCGCACGGTCATCAGCAGGCGCGGGTCGAAGAGGGTGTCGGTGCTGTTGCGCGGCTCGCCCGGGAAGTACAGCTGCGTGGTCAGCACCGGGCGGCCGGGCGCCTGCACCTTCACGTGGAGGTGCCGCGTCCGGCCCGGGTACAGCCCCGGCACGATCGTGGACAGGGTGAAGGCGCCGCCGGCGTTGGTGAACTGGTGGCCGCGGAAGCGGAAGCCCGTGTTGTCGTACACCCCGTTGACGTCGGCCTGCCAGAAGTCCAGCAGCGCGTTGGCGATCGGTTGGCACGCCAGGCCGAACACGTACCCGGTCACGGTCAGCCGGGTGCCGGGCGTGCCGGTGTCGACCAGCGACGTGCGGCGCGGCGAGTTCGGCTTGAAGTACGGGCCCTCCATCTGCGGCGGCGTCGGGTCGTCGCCGTCGTCGCACAGGGGAGTGGGTTCCAGTAGGCCGCCGCTCCCGCCGACGTCCCGCGCCAGCGCGGGCACGCCCATCATCGCGACGGGCAGCGCGACTCCCGCCGCGAGCGCGGCGCGCAGCACCGCCTTGCGGCTGAACCTCCGGTCGTCGACCTCGCCGCCGAGTGGTTCCTCGGGCGCAGTGCGACCGCCGTCCGCGGATGCATCCATGACTGCTCCTCGTGAGGGAGTTGTTGGGGGTCCACGACGAAACTACGAGGACGCCTCGCCGGCGGACGATGGACGGAACCGGCCGGTCGTGGTGATCCTCGTGGGCGCTGTTGCCGCTGTTAACGGACGCCCGCGCCGCGCCGGAACCCGCCGGGGCTCACCCCGGTCTCGCGCCGGAAGAACCGGCAGAAGTAGGCGGGGTCGGTGAACCCGACCCGGGCCGCGACCTGCCGCACGGCCAGGTCCGTCTTCGCCAGCAACCGCTGCGCCTCGCGCGTGCGCGCCTCCCGGACCAGCTCGGACGGGGTGCGGCCGGTCGCCGCCTTCACCGCCTCGGTCAGGTGGCCCGGGGTCACGCCGATCCGCTCCGCGTAGGCGCGCACCGACCACGACGCGTGCTCGGCGCGACCGGCCAGCCGGGCGAACTCCCCGGCCACCGCACCGGCCCGCGCGGGCGCGGCGGCGGGGGTCGCGGGCAGCCGCGCGGCCCGCACCACCAGCACGTGCAGCAGCGCCCGCAGCACCGATCCCGCGCCCTCGGCGCCGCGCCGGTACTCCTCCTCCAGCTCGGCGAGCAGCCGCAGCATCCGGTGGTGGGTCGCCTCGTCCAGCGTCAGCCACGGCCGCTCGCCCAAGCGCCGCAGGAGCTCGCGGTCGGCGGGGTGGTCGAGCAGGAAGTCCTCGGTGAACAGCACGACGAACCCCTCCAGGTCCCGGGTGTCCGCCCAGTGGTGCACCTGACCGGGCGTGATCACGCACAGGTGCGGCGGGGCCAGCTCCCAGCGGGCCAGGTCGACCACGTGCGCGCCGGTGCCGCCGGTGACGTAGACGATCTCGTGGAAGGTGTGCCGGTGCGGGAACGCCGCCCGCGACATCGGGCCGATCGTGTCGAACGTGCCCACGGCGAACGGCAGCGCGTCGGGCGCCGGCACCTCCAGGCGGTGCACCGGCGGCACACCCTCGCGCGGGGCCTGGCAGGGCGTTCCCGGCAACACGGTGGTGCCGCGCATCCTCGACCGTCCTCTCGGATGAAGGTCCAGACCAATTCCGGTGCACCCACCCTGGCACGGGCGGCGTTCCCCGGGAACGCGCCGACCGGCTGGACCTGCCGGCCCTGCTCGGGGACGGGGCGGTGGTGGCCGAGGGGCGGTGGTGGCCGAGCCGAGCGGTGACCGGCTCGCCCGGGAGCACGTGCCGGCCGCGATCGCCACGAGGGAACCCCGACCGCGCCGGCCCCGGACCGCGTGGTGGCCGGGCCCGCGGGCGGCTGCCGCTCAGCCCCAGTGGGCGGGGTGCCGCAGCCCGGTCGGCAGCCGGGTCCCCCGGTCGCCCCTCGCGGCGTCCACCTGGGCCTGGGTGAGGTAGAACGCGCCGGTCAGGTCGGCCCCGGACAGGTCAGCCCCGCGCAGGTCGGCGCCGATGAAGTCCACCAGCCGCAGGTCGGCCCCGCGCAGGTCCGCGCCGATCAGGTAGGCGCCGCGCAGGCTGGTCGCGCGCATCCGCGCCCCGCGCAGGTCCTTGCCGATCAGGTCCGCGCCCCGGCGGTTGCGGCCCTTGCCGCGGACCAGCTCGCCGGCCCGCAGCAGCAGCTCGTTCGTCCGGCCCCAGTACGGGTCGACGTCCAGGGCCAGCAGCTCCGCGGGGGTACCGCCGGCCAGCCGCTCGACCTCCGCGCGCAGCGCCTCCACCCGGGCGTGCAGGGGACGGGCGGGCGCCAGCTCCAGGGTCGCGGTCAGGTACCACAGCAGCTCGTGCAGCCGGCGCACCACGGGGAACACGTCGAACACGCGGTCGTCGCGCCGGGCCTCGCCGCCGAACGTCACCTGCACGACCTGCTGGCCCGCGCCGAAGCAGTCGTAGACCGTGCAGCCGGTGAAGCCGCTGCTCCGCAGCTTCGCGTGGATGCCGCAGCGGGAGTCCGCGCCCAGGTTCGGGCACGGCGTGCGTGCGGGCTTGTCGATCGCGAAGTCCCGGGACCGGGCGAACGCGGGCACCACGCAGCACAGGCCGACGCAGCGCGAGCAGTCGGCGCGCAGCTCGGTCACGCGCTCAACTCGTCCAGGATCTGCTGCCCGTACTTGGCCAGCTTGTTCTCCCCGACGCCGTTGACGGTGCCCAGCTCGGACAGCGTGGTGGGCCCGGACGAGGCGATCTGCCGCAGCGTCGCGTCGTGGAAGATCACGTAGGCCGGGACGCCCTGCTCCTTCGCGGTCGCCGCCCGCCACGCGCGCAGCCGCTCGAACACCGGCGTGGCCTCGGCGGACAGCTCCACCTGCGGCGCGGCGGCCTTGCCCGTCCGGGCGGTCTTGACCTTGGCGGCGCGCTCGGCCTCGCGGCGCATCACGACCCCGCGGCCCTGGAACAGCACCTCGTCGCTGGCCGGGGTGGTGACCAGCGTCGAGTACTCGCCCTCCACCTCGAGCAGGCCCTGCGCGAGCAGCTGCCGGACCACGCCGCGCCAGCCGCTCTCGTTCAGCTCGGTGCCGATGCCGAACACCTTGAGCTGGTCGTGGTCGTGCTGGATGACCTTCGCGGTCTTGCGGCCGAGCAGGATGTCGATGGTCTGCCCGGCGCCGAACTTCTGCCGCCGCTCGTTGCGCAGCCGCACCACCGTGGACAGCACCTTCTGCGCGGCCACCGTGCCGTCCCACGTCTCCGGCGGGGTCAGGCACGTGTCGCAGTTGCCGCACGGCGAGCCGGGCTGGCCGAAGTAGTCCAGCAGCCGCACGCGCCGGCACTCGACCGTCTCGCACAGCGCGAGCATCGCGTCCAGGTGCGCCATCAGCCGGCGGCGGTGGGCCTGGTCGCCCTCGGAGTCGTCGATCATCTTGCGCTGCTGCACGACGTCCTGGAGGCCGTAGGCGAGCCACGCGGTGGACGGCAGCCCGTCCCGGCCCGCGCGCCCGGTCTCCTGGTAGTAGCCCTCCACTGACTTCGGCAGGTCGAGGTGGGCGACGAAGCGCACGTCCGGCTTGTCGATGCCCATGCCGAACGCGATGGTGGCGACCATCACCAGGCCGTCCTCGCGCAGGAAGCGGGACTGGTTGGCGGCGCGCGTGCCCGATTCGAGGCCGGCGTGGTAGGGCAGGGCCCGGATGCCGTTCTGGTTGAGGAACTCGGCGGTCTTGTCCACCGAGTTGCGGGACAGGCAGTAGACGATGCCCGCGTCGCCGACGTGCTCGGTGCGCAGCAGCTCCAGCAGCTGCTTCTTCGGCTCGTTCTTCGGCACGATGCGGTACTGGATGTTCGGGCGGTCGAAGCTGGCCACGAAGTGCTTGGCGTCGGTCAGGTCCAGCCGCTCGGCGATCTCCGCGCGGGTGGCCTCGGTGGCGGTCGCGGTGAGCGCGACCCGCGGCACGTCCGGCCACCGCTCGTGCAGGTGCGACAGGGCCAGGTACTCGGGGCGGAAGTCGTGGCCCCACTGGGAGACGCAGTGCGCCTCGTCGATGGCGAACAGCGCGATCCGGCCGCGGTCCAGCAGGCGGGCGGTCTGCTCCGTGCGCAGGCGTTCGGGCGCGAGGTAGAGCAGGTCGAGCTCGCCGGCCAGGAACTCGGCCTCGACCATGGCCCGCTCGTCGGGGAACTGGGTGGAGTTGAGGAAGCCCGCGCGCACGCCGAGGTCGCGCAGCGCGTCCACCTGGTCCTGCATGAGCGCGATCAGCGGCGAGATCACCACGCCGGTGCCCTCGCGCACCAGCGAGGGGACCTGGTAGCACAGCGACTTGCCGCCGCCGGTGGGCATGAGCACCAGAGCGTCGCCACCTGTGACGACGTGGTCGACGATCTCCTGCTGGTCCCCGCGGAAGGACTCGTAACCGAAGATCCTTCGCAGAACCTCTTGCGAAGCCATTGGCCGATCCTAGCCAGGACCACCGACAGGGCTGTGCCGGCGACCCCGGAAGACGTGCTCGCGGTGCCGGGCGAAGCAGCCGGCCGTGCCTTCGCGCCCCGCCCCGGTCACCCGTCCCTCGACGAACGGCAGGTGGGAGGCCGGCAGGTCGGCGGGCAGCGCCCGCCCGCACCGCGCGCACGGGGCGCCGGTCACGCCGTCGAGCGGCAGGTCCCGCAGCGCGAGCGGCTCGTGCTCCCCGGGCCCGACCCGGGGCCACTCGACGTCCACCCCGGCGCCCACCGCGCCGGAACCCCGGCCTCCGCGTTGCGTCTACGCTGCGTCGGTGCCCTACACCGACGTCGGCGTGGACCACGTGCTCCGGGCGATCGCGCTGTTCGACCGCATCGGTCGCGAGAAGTTCCTCGGGGACCACCGCTACGAGAAGGCCCGCGAATACGTGCTGGTGCACGACGGTCGCGAGTACGACTCCAAGGCGGTCGTCGGTGTCGCGCACGGGTTCATCGAGGGCCGGTCGCCGCTGCTCCCGAACCAGCTCAGCGGCGGGGCGAGCCACGCGGCGGGGCACCTGTGCGCCCTCGGCTTCGAGGTCCGGGGCATGGCGGCCGTCTCCGCCGAGGCGTTCCTCGGCGGTCTGCTGGCGGTCCACCGGGAGCACGTGGCCGGGGCGATCACCCTGCTGTGGGCGATCGGGCGCGCGGCCGACCGGGACGCGCCCCCGCTGCACCCCCGGGACGCGCTGCGCGCCGAGGTGGGCCGGCTGCTGGCCGACCACGGGCAGGCGGTCGACCCGGACCGGGTCGTCCGCGGCCTGGCTCGCCCCGGGCTGTGGGTGGCGGGGCGGGAGAGGGCGGGTTTCGCCGCGCCCCTGCACGGGAGGCTCCGGCGCGAGGTGCCGTTCCGCACCTGGACGGTCAACGCGGTGCGCTCCCGGCTGCTGGACGACTCGGTGGACCAGGAGGAGCTGCTGGCGGCCGTGGGGCTGGTCGAGCACGCCGCGGTGAGCGGGGCGACCCGCACGGCCGGCGCCGGCGAACGGCGTGGGCGCACCGGCTCGGTGATCGCGCGGAACCAGGCCAACGCGAAGCGGGTGAAGCGCCGGCACGACGACCGGTGCCAGTTCTGCGGCACCCGCCTGCGCACCGCCTTCGGCCACTACAGCGAGGCCGCCCACATCCGGGGCCTGGGCCTGCACGGCGGGCCGGACGAGCCGGCCAACATGCTGTGCCTGTGCGCGAACTGCCACGTCGAGTTCGACAACTTCGCCCTCTACGTGGACGAGGGCGGCGTGGTGCGCCGCGTCCGCGACCGGTCGGAGGTCGGGCCGTTGCGCCGGCACCCCGAGCACGACATCGACGAGGAACACCTCACCTACCACCGGGAACTCTGCGTGATCGGCCCGTCACCCGCGTAGTGCGGTCGCGTGGGGGCGGGGAGCCCGGGTACGTCAGGGGGCGCAGCCGGAACAGCCGCTCCTCGCCCGACGCGGTGACGCCGCGTCGGGCGGCAGGCTCGGCACCGTGAAACCCCGAGCGCGCAAGACCTGGCTGGCGCTGCACGTCATCTCGTCCGTCGGCTGGCTGGGCGTCACCCTGGCGAACCTGGTGCTCGCCTCGGCCGCCTTCGGCGCGCCCCACCTCTACCGGGCCATGGCGCTGCTGGGCGACCTCGTGGTGCTGCCGCTCGCGCTGACCGCCCTGGCCACGGGCGTCGTGCTGGGGCTGGGCACCAGGTGGGGCCTGCTGAAGCACCGGTGGGTGCTCGCCAAGTTCGCGTTGACCCTGGTCGCGGTCGCGGCCACGACGTTCTCCCTGCGGCCCGAGCTGCACGCCGCCGCGCGCGGGGTGGCCGGGGCGGGCACGAGCGTGCTGGCCGCGTCCTGCGTGTCGCTGGCGATCTACGTCTTCAGCACCGCCGTCTCGGTCTTCAAGCCCTGGGGGCGGACCCGCCGCCGGGCCTGAGGTCGGCCCGCCGGCGCGCCACGGTCGCCGCCAGCTCCACCGGGTCGCACCCGGCCAGGTGGTCGCGCACCGCGGCGTGCGGGAACCGGAACCCCTCGACCAGCAGCAGGCGATCGCGGGCGGCGCGCAGCAGCGCCTTGCGCCGCAGCGGGAACTCGTCCAGGGCGAGCGGGCGGGACAGCAGCTCGGCCACCGGGTCGAAGGGGCGGTTGGCCAACGGCGCCACGGCCAGCCCGACCAGCAGCCCGGTCGCCGGGCCGAGGGCCGCCAGGCGCACGTCGGCGCCGATCCCCGCGGCGAGCCCGGCGCCGGCCAGACCCGCCACCGGTAACCAGCGCAGACCCGCGGCGGCCGGCCGGCCCAGGCCCGCCCACACCGCGGTCAACCCGCCGACGAACACCCCGGCGACCGCGCCGACCAGCAGGCCCGCGCCCAGCCCGGCCACCAGCCCCGGGGACGGCCCGGTCAGCACCATCACCCCGGCCGGCCCCAGCGCGCACACCACCGCCCAGTACCGGTCGCGGGTCCCGGCGTACGCGATGACCAGCGCCGTCACCACGACCAGGCCGAACACGACCGCCGCCGGCCGGCGGGCGACCTGACCGCCCAGCCACGCGCCCGCCTCGGCCACCGCGCCGACCACCACCGCGCCGGCCGCGAACCCCACCGCCGCCCAGCGCTTGCCGCGGCCGGGCGACCCGTCCTCCGCGCCGCTCGCCGGGAAACCGCAGCGCGGCACCAGGATCGTGGCCACGGCGGCGAACGCGGCGGGCACCAGGCCCAGCCGCACGCCGACCACGGCGGCCAGCGCCACCGCCGCGCCCGCCAGCGCGCCCGCCGCGGCCCGCCGGAACAGCCGCCACACCGCCGCCTCGCCGACGAAGTCCAGCCACACCCCGCGCCGCGGCAACCGGGTGCGCGCGGCCAGGTCGTGCCGCCGCCGCGCGACCCGCGCCAGGAACCGCAGCGCGCGCACCACCCGCTCCGGGTCCCCGGGCCCGCGCGCGGCCGACTCGACCAGGTAGGTGTCGACGATCCCCCGGTACTCCGCCCGCCCCGCCCGGTACCCCAGCGCCAGCAGCCCGAACGCCAGCGGCGTGCGCACCTCGTCGGCCAGCTCGGGGTTCTTGAGCAACGCCTCGTGCAACCCGTCCAGCCGCGGCGCGCACGCCGCGACCAGGCCCAGCACGTCCTCGCGCCGCAGCGGCTCGACCCGCACCACCTCGCGGCGCGGCAGCCCCGCCCACGCGTCGCCGGGGTCGGTGGCGCACAGCACGAACGGCGTCGGCCCCAGCGCGGAGACCCGGTCCAGGCACTCGGCGCGGTCGGCCCCGGGCAGCTCGTCCAGGTCGTCGAGCAGCCACAGCAGCTCGCGCTCGCGCAGCCACCGCCGGGCGACCCGCGGCGCGATCCCGTAGCGGTCGGCCACCGCGCGCAGCAACCACTCGCCCAGGTCCTCGGTCCGCCGCCACCCGGCCAGGTCCACCACCACCGGCACCGGCCGCAGCGGGTCCTCCCGCGCCGCCGCCACCAGCCGCTCGGCCAGCTCCAGCAGCAGCGTCGTCCGGCCCGAGCCCGGCTCGCCCAACACCACCAGCGCGGTGCGGACGCGTCCCGGCAGGCGGGGCCCGACCCGGGGCGCGACCCCGAGCTTGAGCCGCACCTCCCCGGCCAGCGAGCCGTCGAGCCGCTCCCGGACGAACGCCTCCACGCGGTCCAGCGCGGCGGTCCGGTGCGCGGGGTGCGCGGGTCGCCGCCGCAGCAGCAGCGCCCGCAGCGGGTCCCACGCGGCGAGGCCGGCGGTGACCGCGGACAGCGCCGCGAGCGCGGGCCACAGCCACGCCGCGTACGGGCCGAGCACGTGCGGCGCGGAGCCGCCGGTGACCGTGTTGACCGCGACCGGCACCAGCACCAGGGCCGTCACGCCACCCGCGGTGATCAGGGCGGCCAGGCGGGACGCGCGCGCGAGCCGTCGGGTGTCCATGCCGTCCTCCCACCGGGTCGGGCACGACGGTAATGGCGTTCCGGGCGCGGTGGTAGCGGAGTTCCCGTGGTCAGGGGGTCACGGACCGTGCCCGGCTAGCCGGTCAGGAAGTCCACCAGCAGGCGGTTCACCGCGTCGGGCTGTTCGAGGTAGCCGTAGTGCCCGGCGTCGGCGACCTCCTCGTACCGCGCGCCGGGGATGGCGTCGGCCACCTCGCGCGCCAGGTGCGGCGGCAGCACGCGGTCGTCGGCGAAGCCCACCACCAGGCACGGCACCGGGATCCGCCGGTACGCGGCCAGCCGGTCGTCGTGCTCGTCGAGCTCCTGCTGCGCCCGGACGCCCCCGGACACGGCCGAGCCGCCGAACTCGAAGATGTCCAGCCAGTCGCGCACGGCCTCGCCGCGCAGGGTCGCGGGGGACAGGTTCAGCACCGCGTTCACCGCCGCGTAGTACCGGCCGGGCAGGGTGATGCCCTTGTCGTGCAGGGCGCGCTCGCCCCGCGACAGCGCCAGCTGCATCGGGTCGTTGCGCCCCGCCGTGCCCAGCAGGGCGGCCTTCGACACCAGCTCCGGGCGCGCCAGCGCCAGCTCCTGCACCACCCGGGCGCCCAGGGAGGTGCCGACCAGGTGCGCCCGCCCGCCCAGCGACTCGACCAGCGCGGCGGTGTCGCCCACCAGGTCCGCCATCTCCATGCCGCCCGCGCACTCGTCGGTCGGCGGGATGCCCCGGTTGTCGAAGGTCGCCACCCGGAACCCGGCCGCCACCAGGGCGGGCACCTGGTGCGCGTGCCACACACGCCCCGGGCTGCCGGTGCCCATCACCATCACGACGAGGTCGCCCTGGCCCCGCACCTGGTAGCTGAGGTTGATCCCGTTGAGCGCGACGACCGGCATGGCCCGCAGGCTACTGACCGGCCCCGCCCGGCCGCCACGAACCCGCCGCGCCCGGTCCCGCCGCCCGGTTAGGGTGGCGCGCATGAGGCGAGTGATCCTGTCGGGTTCCACCTTCGAGGAGCGGATCGGCTACGCGCGGGCCGTGGTGGACGGCGACTGGGTGCACGTCTCGGGCACCACCGGGTTCGACTACGCCACCATGACCATCGCCGACGACGTGGTGGCGCAGGCGGAGCAGTGCCTGGCCAACATCGGGTGGGCGCTGACCGAGGCGGGAGCCTCCTTCGCCGACGTGGTGCGGGTGACCTACTACCTGCCGGACGCGGCGGACTTCGAGGCGTGCTGGCCGGCGCTGCGCCGGGTGTTCGGCGAGGTCCGGCCGGCGGCGACGATGCTGGAGTGCGGCCTGTCCGACCCGCGGATGCGGATCGAGATCGAGGTGACCGCCCGCCTCGGCGGCTGACGCGGGCGGTCGGGGCCGGGGCTCAGCGCGGGCCGTGCGCGGGCCACTCGATCGCGGGGCAGCGGTCCATCACCACGTCGAGCCCCGCCGCGGTGGCGCGCTCGTAGGCGGCCTCGTCGACCACGTCGAGCTGGAACCACACCGCCTTCGCGCCGATCGCCACGGCCTGGTCGGCGAACTCGCCGGCGGCCTCGGACCGGCGGAACACGTCCACCACGTCGACCGGGAACGGGATGTCGGCCAGCGACGCGTAGCCGGGCTCGCCGTGCACGGTCTCGGCGGCCGGGTGCACGGGCACGACCCGCTTGCCGCACTGCTGGAGGAACCTGGCCACGCCGTAGGCGGCGCGGCTCGGCGCGTTGGACAGGCCGACGACGGCCCACGTGTCGCCGGACGCCAGGACCCGGCGGATCTTCTCGGGATCACCCCACGGTTCACTCATCCTTCCAGCCTAGTCCGGCCGACGTGAACTTAATTCGCGTTACTCTCGGCCCAGCCGCCGCGCAGCCTTCGAGAGGACGCCTTGATGCGCGCAACCCGAACAGCCCTCGCCGTCACGCTGCTCGCCCTCCTCGCGCCACCCGCCGGCCACGCCGCCGCCGCCGATCCCGTCGTCTACCTCCAGAGCGCGACGACCGGCCTCAACGCCGGCGTCTCGGGCACCTCGGTGCTCCAGCGCCGGCCCAGGGGCGACGAGGACCGCCAGCAGTGGACCTGGTCCGGCCGCACCCTGCGCGAGGGGGACCGCTGCCTCGGCCGCGCCGGCGACCAGGCCGTGACGCTGCCCTGCGACAGCCCCGACGCCCAGTGGGACGTGCTGCCCGACGGCGACCGGCACCGGCTGAAGGTGCCCGGGGCCGACCGGCACCTCGTCGCGAGCGGCACCGACCAGGTGCGGGTCGGCTCCGGCGCCGACCTCTGGTACCTCACACCGGTCTCGCCGGTCCTCACCCCCGCGCCGCCGGAGGGGCAGCGGCGGCTGGACCAGGTCACCTTCCTCACCGCCCACAACGCCTACGCCAACGGCGTGGACGGCGGCTTCGCCCCGCCCTTCGTCAACCTCGCGCCCAACCAGGCCCGGGGCATCACCCGGCAGCTCGCCGACGGCGTGCGCGGCTTCCAGCTCGACGTCCACCACACCCCCGACGGCGCGATCCTCTGCCACAACAGCTGCACGCTGGTCAGCCGGCCGGTGGCGCTGTGGGTGGACGTGCAGCGGGTGGTGGACTTCCTGCGCGCCAACCCGACCGAGTTCGTCACGGTCTTCCTGGAGGACTACGTCCCCGCCGACGTGCTGCGCGCCGAGCTGAACCGGGTCGACGGCCTCGCGGACGTGCTGTTCCGGCCCGACCAGGCGGGCGTGCGCGCCACCGGCTGGCCCACCCTGGACGCCCTGCGCGCGGCGAACGATCGGCTGCTGATCTTCACCGACCGCACCCGCGCGGCCGACGGGGCGCTGCCGCGCGACAGCTTCGGCGTGATGTACCAGCAGGAGTGGACGGTGGAGAACCACTGGTCGATGGGTCCGGGGGTGGGCGGCTCGGACTGGTCCTGCCACAGCCGCTGGGGCACGCCGCTCAACCGCACCGAGCCCGGCTTCCGGCCACTGTTCGTGATGAACCACTTCCGGGACGTGCCGTTCACCGGCACCGCCACCACCGACAACGGCAAGCTGGCCGACCGCGCCCGGCGCTTCTGCGAGCCCGCCGCCCGCAAGACGCCGACCTACCTGGCCGTGGACCACTACCACCTGGGCAACCCGGCGGCGGCGGTCCAGGTCCTGTCGGGGGCGCGGTTCTAGCCGCGCTCCTGATCGCCGGGGCGCGGCAGCCCGCAGCCGGGGGCGGTCAGGTCCACCCGACCGCCCCCGGTCAGGCAGGGCACCAGCGGGTGGGTCCGCTGCGCGTACCCGGCGCCCCGGCGGACGGTCACCTCGCCGTGCTCGTCCACCTCGCACGGGTTGTTCACCGTGCAGCGCTCACCGTTCTCGTTGCCGGTGTTGTTGATCGCCACCACCCGGCCGGTCACCGCGTCGACCACCGGGGAGCCGGACGTGCCGGCGGTGGTGTCGCAGCCCACCGCGTAGCGCAGGGAGCCGGCCCAGGTCCACCTGCCCTCGCGCAGCTCGTGCACGTACCCGTCCACCGCGCAGGAGTAGACCTCGCGCCAGTAGCCGGAGACCACGCGGATACCGGCGCCCGGCGCCGCCGGTTCCGGCGCCAGCTCCAGCGCGCTCGTGCCCATCGCCTCGACCTGGGCGTAGGTCGAGGTCAGCCGGTACAGCGCGACGTCGGTGCCCGACATGGTCGCGTAGGCCAGGCCCTGCGCCCGCACCGTGCCCAGGTCGCCCCGGCCGTCCCTGGCCAGCAGGGTGAAGGCGCGGTCGGACGCCTCCTCGACCACCACCTCGTCGGCGCCCATCATCCGCACGCAGTGCCCGTTGGTGAGCACCAGCGCCGGGTCCTCCGGCCGGTGCCCGGGTGGCCGGACCACGGAGCCGGAGCAGCCGCGCAACGACACGACGCCGGTGAAGTCGACCTCGGTGAAGTCGACTTTCGGGGCGGCGGTGACCGGGGTGGTGGACAGGGGCAGCACGAGTGCGGCGGCGAGCACCGCGACCAGGTGGCGCATGGCGGTGATCAAAACAGCCGCGGCCGGGCGGCGCAGGTTCCGTCACCCGCCCGTGCCTCACCCGGACGGGGGTGATCACTCGCCCTTGCGGCCGTCCGCCAGCTCGCGCAGCAGGTCGAGGTGGCCGACGTGCCGGGCGGTCTCCTGCACGAGGTGTGCGAGCACCCAGCGGACCGTGCGCCCGTTGCCCCGGAAGTCGGCGCGCGTGCGGTCGTCCGGCCCCAGGCCGCGCAGCGCCTCGGCGGAGCGCTCCCACTCGGCGCGGTACCCGGCGATCACCGACTCGACCGTGTCGTCCTCGCGCGGCAGCCACGACGCGTCCGCGTCCTCGCCCCACAGCGACGGCGCGTCGGACCCGCCCACCTCGATGGACAGCCACCACCGCTCCACGGCGGTCAGGTGGCGCAGCACGCCCAGCGGCGTCACCACCGGGGAGGTGGGGATCGGCGCGCGGGAGGCGTCCGCCGGGTCCAGCCCCTCGACCTTGGCGACCGCGGTCAACCGCAGGAAGGTCAGGAACTCGGTCAGCAGCCGCAGCTCGTCCCGCGCGGCGGGGGCGGGCCACGCGCGTTCGTTCGAACTCATGTTCGAACCTTACGGTACCGCCGGGGCGAGATCGCGCGCGCTCCCGTGACCCCGCCTTTGCTATCGTCGGCACCGGCGTGTGTGAGCAGACGTGAGGCTGGAGCCACCCCCCGGCAACCGGGTGGCGCGAATCCGCCGCGGGGTGGGGGCACCCCTGTTCACGAGCAGGGCGATCGAGCACCTCGACCGACGCGTGAACCGCGTCCTTGTCACGCCGGGCCGGGCGGCGGGAGCGAGGACTGCCGTGGCACGCACGTCGTTGACCGAACAGCTCGTGGACCTCCGCCGGACCTACACCGGCGAGAACACCTCCCAGGCCACCCCGGCCGTCAAGGCCGTGCTGCGCGGCCTGCCCGTCGACCGGCGCGACCTCGTGGTCGACGCCCTGCGCGGCCGGGCCGACGCGCGCGGCCCGTTCCTGCCCGACGCCGAGGGGCACGACCAGCGCACGCTGGAGTGCGTGCTGCTGCGCGTCGGCCTCGACGCGGCCTCCCACCTCCAGCTCCGGCCGCCCGCGAGCATGTTGCGCCCGGCCCACGCCTTCCGCGCCGTCGAGCCGCTGCCGCACCCGCGACTGCACCTCACCGGGCACGCCGTGGGCCCGCTGCTCTACGAGCTGCTGCCCCGCCGGGACGGGGACTGGGTCGCGGGCGTGCCCGGCCTGCGCGTCACGCGCCACCCGCGCTCGGTGGAGCTGCGGCTCGTCGGCCTCGACGCGGCCGCGCACCTCGCGGGCGTGGACGACCGCGCGTGGACCGAGGGGATGCGGTACGTGCGCAACCTGATGGCGGGCCGCGGCCTGCGCGGGGACTTCATCGACGGCCCGCTCACCACCGCCGAGCGGGACCACCTGGACGAGACGCCCCACCCGACCGGGGCGGGCAGCCTGGTGCTGCGCCGCTACCACGTGTTCGCGCGGGCGCCGTGGGTCCGGATCGCGGGCCGGGGCGGGCAGTTGTGGGTGGAGTGGCCGGAGGGCCTGGGCGTCGCGCGGGTGGCCGACCGCCTGCTGCACCCGGTGTTCGGCCTGCCCGAGGCGGTCGAGACGCCGGGCGCGCCGGGCGAGCTGGGCCTCTCCACCGGGTGGTACGACGTGTTCCTCCGGGAGGTCGAGCCGCCGGACCCGGCGAACGAGCCCGCGCTGGCCGCGATGGAGTGGCCGCGGGGCGTGACGGGCTGGTGGGAGCCGCCGCACGCGGTGCGGTGATCCCCCCGGGAGGTGCCACGACCGGTGGTCCACCGATCGTGCGACCTTGTTGACGGTGGTCGTTCCCGGACCGGCTCCCGGGGGCGACCACCGGCTGCGTTCGGCCGATCGGGGTGCGTCCGATGCGACGAAGTCGCGCTCGGTGGCCGTGATCACGGCCCGAGGTAGTCGGTGCGGGACCGCCCGCCGGTAGACTGCGCTTTCACCCGGCGCGTTCGCGCCGGCCCGCCGCCGAAGTGTCAGGAGGACCCCGGTGACCCAGCAGGCTGCCGAGGCCCAGCCCGAGGTCACGCCCCGACGCGTGCTCGTGGCCGAGGACGAAGCCCTCATCCGCCTCGACCTGGTCGAGATGCTCCGCGAGGAGGGCTACGAGGTCGCGGGCCAGGCCGCGGACGGTGACGAGGCGGTCACGCTCGCCACCGAGCTGCGCCCCGACCTCGTCATCATGGACGTGAAGATGCCGAAGGTCGACGGCATCGAGGCGGCCTCCGCGATCGCCGGCCAGCGCATCGCGCCGGTGGTCATCCTCACCGCCTTCAGCCAGCGCGAGCTGGTGGAGCGCGCCCGCGACGCCGGCGCGATGGCGTACCTGGTCAAGCCGTTCGCCAAGCGGGACCTGGTGCCCGCGATCGAGCTGGCCATGAGCCGGTTCGCCGAGCTCACCGCGCTGGAGAACGAGGTCGCCGGGCTCACCGAGCGGCTGGAGACCCGCAAGGTCGTCGAGCGCGCCAAGGGCCTGCTGATGACCAAGCAGGGCCTGAGCGAGCCCGAGGCGTTCCGCTGGGTGCAGCGCACCGCCATGGACCGGCGCACCACGATGAAGGCCGTCGCCGAAGCCGTCATCGAAAACTTCGGCTGAGTTCGGCCCTCCGCCCGCCCGGATACCACACCCGTTCCCCGTTCGGTTATCGGACGGGCATCGGGTTGATTGATTGGTTACAGCCCGCATTGACCCCGTGACCTGCGGCGATTTGAGCTGGATTTAAGATTGTTAACTGTGTGGCAATTCCGGTGACTACCGTCACGATGTGGACACAGAGCAGTAAGACCACCTGTTCACCGAACTCAACTGAAGCTACGTTCCTGCCCTAACCCAGCTCTCGTGTGAGGGCTCCGCCTACCGGCGGACTGGTTGGTGTCATGGGAGGTATTCCGGTGTCAGGAGCACGACTCGGCCGAGTTCTGGCGCTGGCGGCGGCATCGTCGCTGGTGCTCGCGGCGTGCGCGGGCGGCGGCGGGGGCGGCGGCGAAACGGGCGGGGACGCCTCGACGGTCAAGATCGGGTTCATGGGTGACCTCACCGGTGAGAACTCCGCGATCGTGATCCCGCCCTTCAACGGGGCGAAGATGGCCATCGCCGAGTACAACGCCAAGAACCCCGCGGTCAAGATCGAGCTGGAGGAGTACGACAGCCAGGGCAAGCCCGACCAGGCGACCTCGCTGATCACGCAGGCCATCGGCCAGGACAAGATCGTCGGCCTCATCGGCCCGGCGTTCTCCGGCGAGTCGAAGGCCATCGGCGCCCAGCTGGAGGAGAACAAGATCCCCAGCGTGTCGCCCTCCGCCACCAACCCGGGTCTGGCCGCCAACGGCTGGACCTACTGGCACCGCGTCGTGGCCAACGACGACGACCAGGGCCCCGGCATCGCGGAGTTCCTGGTCACGGCCAAGAGCCCGAAGAAGGCGTTCGTCCTGTCCGACGACCAGGAGTACTCGGTCGGCCT
Organism: Saccharothrix lopnurensis; assembly: GCF_042658445.1. Lineage (NCBI taxonomy): Bacteria > Bacillati > Actinomycetota > Actinomycetes > Pseudonocardiales > Pseudonocardiaceae > Saccharothrix > Saccharothrix lopnurensis. The sequence goes on from NZ_JBHSQO010000005.1 coordinate 166,536, forward strand.
GGCGGACGCGGTCGCCAAGTCCTTCGAGGGCAAGGGCGTGACCGTCGAGCGCGACAAGTTCGCCAAGGACGCGTCCGACTACTCCTCGACCGTCACCAAGGTCGCCTCGTCGAACCCCGACGTGATCGTCTTCGGCGGCTACTACGCCCAGGCCGGCCGTCTGCTCAAGCAGCTGCGCGACGGCGGCGTGACCGCCACCTTCGCCTCCGGTGACGGCTCGCTGGACCAGCAGCTCGTCAGCGGCGCGGGCGCCCAGGCGGCCGAGGGCGCCGTCCTCGCCTGCCCGTGCAACATCCCGTCGCCGGACGTGACCGGCCCGCTGAAGACGTTCTTCGACAACTACAAGAAGTCCGCCAACGCGGACCCGGCGATCTACTCCACCGAGGGCTACGACTCGGCGACCGCCTTCATCAAGGCCGTCGAGGCGGGCAACACCACCTCGGACAAGATCAACGAGTTCCTGAAGACGGTCAGCTTCGAGGGCGTCTCCAAGCCGATCAAGTTCAAGGCCAACGGCGAGCCGGAGAACAACTCCATCTTCGTCTACCAGGTCAAGGACGGCATCCTGAAGCTGCTCGGCCCGGCCGAGTCGGCCAAGCTCGAAGGCTGATCCCCGAGACGGAATCAGGCAAAGCAAGCTGAGCTGGGGAGCGGGAGTGTCGTACCAACGACGGCTCCCGCTCCCCACCACTATGGCTAAGTTTCTTCCCCGCCCGTCTCGTGAGGCAAAGCTGTCATGGATGATTTTCTCAACCAGTTCCTACCCAGCACGGTGGGCGGACTGGTGTTCGGCTCCATCTACGCGCTGATCGCCCTCGGCTACACGATGGTCTACGGCGTGCTGCGCTTGATCAACTTCGCGCACTCCGAGATCTTCATGATCGGCACGTTCACGTCGCTCGTGGTGATCACGACCATCGCACCCGCGGCACCGCTGACCGGGTTCGCGCTGTTCGGCGTGATGGTGTTGATCATCGTGCTCTCGGCGGCCGTATCCGGTGGCGCCGCGGTCCTGCTGGAGCTGGTGGCCTACCGGCCGCTGCGCAAGAAGGGCGCCACCCGGCTGACCGCCCTGATCTCCGCGATCGGCGCGTCGCTGTTCCTCCAGGAGCTGTTCGCGCTCGTCATCATCCCCTGGTTGACCGGCAAGCCCGGCCGCAACCAGCAGTCCGTGGCCCGCATCGTCGACCGCGACACGGTGTTCACCGTGGGCAACGCGGCGGTGCGCCTCGACCACATCATCGTCGTGGTCGCCGCGGTCATCATGATGGTCGCGCTGGACCGCCTGGTGAACCGGACCAAGATCGGCCGCGGCATCCGGGCCACCGCCCAGGACCCCGAGTCCGCCGTGCTGATGGGTGTCAGCATCGACAACATCGTGCGCACCACGTTCATGCTCGGTGGCGCGATGGCGGGCGTCGCCGGCGCGCTGTACCTGATGGAGTTCGAGAACACCGACTACCGCATCGGCTTCGTGCTGGGCATCAAGGCGTTCACCGCCGCGGTGCTCGGCGGCATCGGCAACCTGCGCGGCGCGCTGCTCGGCGGCATCGCGCTCGGCCTCGTCGAGAACTGGGGCGCGATCTTCCTGGGCTCCGAGTGGAAGGACGTCATCGCCTTCACCATCCTGGTGGTCGTGCTGATGTTCCGCCCGACCGGCATCCTCGGGGAATCCCTGCAGAAGGCCCGCGCATGAAAGGCAACGGAGTGACTGGCAACGCGAAGCCGTCGAGGCGGGTGGGCGCCCTGGTCGACGGCGCCCGCGACTGGTGGGAGCACGCGAAGACCTGGCAGCGGTACCTGGTGTACCTCGGCGCGATCGCCCTGGCGCTGGTGCTGCCCGCGCCGTGGATCGGCTCGTTCATGTCGCCGGGCGCAGACTGGACCACGGTGCTGATCTACCCGATCGGCACCTACATCCTGCTGGCGATCGGCCTGAACGTCGTGGTCGGCCAGGCGGGTCTGCTCGACCTCGGGTTCGTGGCGTTCTTCGCCATCGGCGGGTACTCGGTCGCCTACTTCGGCACCCAGTACGGCTGGAACTACTGGGCCACCGTGGCGTTCGGCATCATCCTCGCGGCGGTGTCCGGCGTCATCCTCGGCGCGCCGACGCTGCGCCTGCGCGGTGACTACCTCGCCATCGTGACGCTCGGCTTCGGTGAGATCGTCCGCATCACGGCGAACAACACCGACGAGATCGGCGGCGCCCGCGGCATCACGAACATCCCGCACCCGACCGACATCCCGGGCGTCGTGGAGTTCAAGCTGCTGCCCGCGCCGTACTACTACCTGATGGTGATCGCGATCGTGCTGGTCATCATCTTCTCGGTGCGGCTCCAGAAGTCCCGCGTCGGCCGCGCCTGGGCCGCGATCCGCGAGGACGAGGACGCGGCCGAGCTGATGGGCGTGCCCACGTTCAAGTTCAAGCTGCTCGCGTTCGCCATCGGCGCCATGATCGGCGGCCTGGCGGGCGGCATCTACGCGGGCAAGGCGGTGTTCATCGAGCCGAACACCTTCCCGTTCATCCTGTCCGCGACGATCCTCGCCGCGGTCGTGCTCGGCGGTTCCGGCAACCTGCCCGGCGTGATGCTCGGCGCGTTCATCATCGCCTGGCTGCCCGAGCGGTTCCGCGAGTCCGAGTGGTTGACCAACCTGCTGGGCCGTGACCCGGCCGAGTACCGCATCCTGCTGTTCGGCGGCGTGCTGGTGCTCATGATGGGTCTTCGCCCGGAGGGCCTGCTGCCGTCGCGGCGGCGCAAGGCCGAGCTGCACGAGGGCACCGGCGGCATGGGCGCGATGGGCGCCGAGGTCGCGGGTCCGGACACCGAGGTCTCGACGGAGGCGGCCAAGTGAGCACTCCCGTCCTTCAGCTGGACAACGTCACCATGCGCTTCGGCGGCGTGGTCGCCCTCCGCGAGGCGCGGATCACCCTCGCCCAGGGCGAGATCTTCGCCCTCATCGGGCCGAACGGCGCGGGCAAGACCACGGTGTTCAACGTGGTCACCGGCGTCTACGCGCCGACCGAGGGCCAGGTGCTGTTCAACGGGCAGCAGATCGAGGGCCACAAGCGGTTCAAGATCACCAAGATGGGCATCGCCCGCACGTTCCAGAACATCCGGCTGTTCCACAACATGTCGGCCCTGGAGAACGTGATGGTGGGCGCGGACGCGCACCACAGGACCGGCGCCGTCGGCGCGACGCTGAACCTGCCGTGGCACCGCAAGGAGGAGAAGCGCGGACGCGAGCTGGCGCGGGAGCTGCTCGACTTCGTCGGCATCCCCGGGCGGACCCACGAGACCGCGAAGAACCTGCCCTACGGCGACCAGCGCAGGCTGGAGATCGCGCGGGCGCTGGCCACGGACCCGAAGCTCCTGCTGCTCGACGAGCCGGCCGCGGGCATGAACCCGGCGGAGAAGGAATCGCTCCAGGTCCTCATCCGCAAGATCCGCGACAGCGGCCGCACCGTGCTGCTGATCGAGCACGACATGAGCCTGGTCATGGGCGTCAGCGACCGCGTGGCGGTGCTCGACTTCGGCCAGCTGATCGCAGAAGGGCTGCCGCACGAGGTGCAGAACGACCCGAAGGTCATCGAGGCGTACCTGGGGGTGTCCGAAGATGCTTCTTGAGATCAAGGACATCCACGTCCACTACGGCAAGATCGCGGCGATCAAGGGCATCAGCCTGGAGGTCGCCGACGGTGAGATCGTCTCGCTCATCGGCGCCAACGGCGCGGGCAAGACGACCACGCTGAAGACGATCTCCGGCCTGCGCCCGCTGACCAGCGGCAAGGTGCTGTTCAACGGCGAGGACATCTCCCGGATGCCCGGCCACAAGCGGGTCCTGGCGGGCATCGGGCAGTCACCGGAGGGCCGGGGCGTGTTCCCCGGCATGACGGTGCAGGAGAACCTGCTCATGGGCGCCTACACCCGCAAGGACGACCTGAGCGCCGACCTGGCCGAGGTCTACGAGCTGTTCCCGCGGCTCGCCGAGCGCAAGAACCAGTTCGGCGGCACCATGTCCGGCGGCGAGCAGCAGATGATCGCCATCGGCCGGGCGCTGATGACCAAGCCGAAGGTGCTCCTGCTCGACGAGCCGTCGATGGGCCTCGCGCCCATGCTCATCGCGCAGATCTTCGAGATCGTCAAGGAGATCAACAACCGCGGCACGACCGTGCTCCTGGTCGAGCAGAACGCGCAGCAGGCGCTGAAGCTCTCCGACCGCGCGTACGTGCTGGAGACCGGCCGGGTGGTCAAGAGCGCACCGGGCCCGGAGCTGCTGGACGACCCCCAGGTGCGCGCGGCGTACCTGGGCGGCCACTAGTCCGGCGTCACCCGGTCGGGGAGGTCCCGCCGGCCCGGCTACGGCCGGGTCAGCGGGATCTCCGTGCCCGTCGCGTCCTTCAGGTCGGTCAGCGTCGGCCCGCCGTACACGCGCAGCGACCGCGGCTCCGCGTCGGCGGGGATGTCGTAGTACACGTCGTACTCCAGGCGCACGTTCGCGCCCAGGTCGACCACGTCCGGCTGCCGCTTCACGAGCATGGCCTGCTCGTCCGGCGTGTGCTCGCCACCGCGGTCGTCGATCAGCACGTGCCTGCGGGCGGCGAACGACACGCTGCTGCGCCCGTTGTTGACCACGCTCATCCGGACCCGCGCGAACCGCCCCCGGGCGTGGTGCTCGGCGTGGCTCCCGATCAGCGTGGGCACCCCGCTGGTCAACCCGAGCAGGGTGAACGCCGTGTCCCCGTCCGCCGTGGTGGGCACCCGCAGCACCCGCTCGTCGGGCCGCGCCGTCCCCACCGGCACCGGATAACCCTCCCGCCCAACAGACGTCGGCCCACCCCCGCCTGCCCCCTCTCCCTCACCGGACCCCCCACACGCCCCACCCACCCCACCCAGCACCACGACCAACGCCACCACCACCGCGCGCCGCATAGCCACCCCCGCGAGTCGTACGTCCAGGACCACCGTGTCGTACGCCCAGGACCCCCGAGTTCAGCGTTCAGGACCTCCGAGTTCAACACTCGGAACCCCCGGGCGCCACCTTTCCGGGTGGTCAGCGCTGCGGGGCCTCCTTGAGGAAGCAGGTCAGGCGGGCCGTGCACACGCGGCGTTCCCGCTCGTCGCTGATGGCGATCTCGTACGTGGCGGTGCTGCGCCCCCGGTGCACGGGCGTGCACACCCCGGTGACGACACCCTCCGTGACACCCCGGTGGTGCGTGCACGACAGCTCCAGGCCCACCGCCAGCCGCTCCGGCGCCGCGTGCATGGCCGCCGCGATCGAACCCAGGGTCTCGGCCAGCGCCGCGCTCGCGCCGCCGTGCAGCAGCCCGTACGGCTGCCGGTTGCCCTTGACGGGCATCGTCCCGACCAGGCGATCGGCATCCCATCGGGTGATCTCGATGCCGAGCCTGTCGGTCAGCTGCTCGTGGGCGGCCGCCGGGTCGGCGCCGGGGGTTTCCTCGGGTGATGTCGTCACGAACGTGCTCCACGGGTCGTCACGCGTCTGCTCCACGGGGTGCGGAACTGTCGGGCCCTCACCCTAGACTCGCCCCGTGAGCACTCCAGAAGCCTCCCGCCTGCTGCTGGTCGACGGCCACTCCATGGCCTACCGGGCGTTCTTCGCCCTGCCCAAGGAGAACTTCCAGACCGCGACCGGGCAGACCACCAACGCGGTGTACGGCTTCACCTCGATGCTGATCAACCTGCTGCGCGACGAGAAGCCCACCCACGTGGCGGTGGCCTTCGACGTCTCGCGCAAGACCTTCCGCACCGAGGCTTACGCGGAGTACAAGGCCGGGCGCAGCGCGACCCCCGACGAGTTCCGCGGGCAGGTCGACCTGATCAAGGACGTGCTGGGCACGCTGCGCATCCCGGTGCTCACCAAGGAGGACTTCGAGGCCGACGACGTCATCGCCACGCTCACGACGCAGGCGACCGACCTCGGGTGGGACGTCCTCATCTGCACCGGCGACCGCGACGCGTTGCAGCTGGTCAACGACAAGGTGACGGTGCTGTACCCCGTCAAGGGCGTGTCCGAGATGGCCCGCTACACACCGGAACTGGTGCTGGAGAAGCAGGGCGTGCCGCCCGGCCTCTACGCCGACTACGCGGCGGTGCGCGGCGACTCCTCGGACAACCTGCCCAACACCCCCGGCGTCGGCCCGAAGACGATCGTGAAGCTGCTCACCCAGTTCGGGTCGCTCGACGGGCTGATCGACCACGTCGACGAGGTGTCGGGCAAGGTGGGCGACGCGCTGCGCGCCAACCTGCCCAACATCATGCTGAACCGGCGGCTCACCGAACTGGTGCGGGACGTGGAGCTGCCCGCGGGCCCCACCGACCTGGAGGTCAAGCCGTGGGACCGCGACGCGGTGCACCGGCTGTTCGACGAACTGGAGTTCCGGGTGCTGCGGGACCGCCTGTTCGCCACGCTGTCCACCGCCGAGCCGGAGGCCGAGGAGGGCTTCGAGGTGCGCGGCGGCGCGGTGCCCGCCGGCGGGCTGGCGGCCTGGCTGGCCGAGCACGCGCGCGGCGGCCGGGTCGGCGTCGCGTTCCGGTCCTCGGGCGGTGAGCTGGAGGGTCTGGCGTTCGCCGCGGTCGGCGGCGAGGGCGGGTACGTCGAGGTGGCCGCGCTCACCGAGGAGGACGAGAACGCGCTGGCCGCGTGGCTGGCCGACGAGTCGGCGCCCAAGGCGGCGCACGACCTGAAGCTGCCGCTGCGCGCGCTGCGGGCCCGGGGCTGGGCGCTGCGCGGCGTCACCAGCGACACCGCGCTGGCGGCGTACCTGGTGCGGCCGGGCCAGCGGTCGTTCAACCTCGACGACCTCGCGCTGCGCTACCTCCAGCGGGAGCTGCGCGCCGAGGACTCGGACGACAACCAGTTGTCGCTGCTGGCCGACGAGGAGGAGGAGCGGCAGAAGGTCGCCCAGGGCGTGATCGTGCGGGCCTTCGCGGTGGCGGAGCTGGCCGACGCGCTGGACGCCGAGCTGGTGCGCACCGGCCAGGAGTCGCTGCTGTCCGAGCTGGAGCTGCCGTTGCAGCACGTGCTCGACGAGGTCGAGGCGGTCGGCATCGCGATCGACGCCGAGCACCTGGCGGCGCTGGAGGCGCACTTCGCGGCGGGCGTGAAGCAGGCCGCCCAGGACGCGTACTCGGTGATCGGCCGGGAGATCAACCTCGGCTCGCCCAAGCAGCTCCAGGTGGTGCTGTTCGACGAGCTGAACATGCCGAAGACGAAGAAGACCAAGACCGGCTACACCACCGACGCGGACGCGCTCCAGAACCTGTTCGAGGCCACCGAGCACCCGTTCCTCCAGCACCTGCTCGCGCACCGCGACGTGACCAGGCTCAAGACCACGGTCGACGGCCTGCTCAAGGCGGTGGCCGACGACGGGCGCATCCACACCACGTTCCACCAGACGATCGCGGCGACCGGGCGGCTGTCGTCGACCGACCCGAACCTCCAGAACATCCCCATCCGCACCGACGAGGGCCGGCGCATCCGCCAGGGGTTCGTGGTCGGGCCCGGGTACTCCGAGCTGATGACGGCGGACTACAGCCAGATCGAGATGCGGATCATGGCCCACCTGTCCGAGGACGAGGGGCTGATCGAGGCGTTCCGCAGCGGCGAGGACCTGCACACGTTCGTGGCGTCCCGCGCGTTCTCGGTGCCGACCTCCGAGGTGACGCCGGAGCACCGCCGCCGCGTCAAGGCCATGTCCTACGGGCTGGCGTACGGGCTGTCGGAGTTCGGGCTGGCGCAGCAGCTGCGCATCTCCGCGGTGGAGGCGCGGGAGCAGAAGGAGGCGTACTTCTCCCGCTTCGGCGGGGTGCGCGACTACCTGCACGAGGTGGTGGAGGTGGCCCGGAAGAAGGGCTACACCGAGACCATCCTCGGCCGCCGCCGCTTCCTGCCGGACCTCAACAACGACAACCGGCAGCGGCGCGAGATGGCGGAGCGGATGGCGCTGAACGCCCCGATCCAGGGCAGCGCGGCGGACATCGTCAAGGTGGCGATGCTGGGCGTGTTCCGGGCGCTGGTGGACTCCGGGCTGCGGTCGCGGATGCTGCTCCAGGTGCACGACGAACTGGTGCTGGAGATCGCCGAGGGGGAGCGCGAGGCGGTGGAGGCGCTGGTCCGCGAGCACATGGGCAACGCCTACGAGCTGTCGGTGCCGCTGGAGGTGTCGGTGGGCGTGGGCCGGTCCTGGGACGACGCGGCGCACTGAGGGCGAGCGGCCCGGCACGAGCCGGAGCCGGGCCCGGCAGTGCCGGGCCCCGCGCTGACGCACCCGTCCCCGGCGGGTGCGGACAGCCGTACTTCGCTCCCGCCGACGCTGCCCGATGATCGTGGTGGCGAACGGGGGACGGCGATGGTCGACAGGTCGGCACCGGGGTGGTCGCGGCTGTTCCTCCCGATCGGGGTGTTCCTCGGGATCTTCGGGGTGTTCAACTTCGCCGAGCTGCCGCTGGGCTGGAAGGACCGCCAGGAGCAGGTCGGCCGCTACCTCGACGCCACGCTGGCCCTGGGCGCCGACTGGGTGATGCCGGTGATCTGGCTGGCCAAGCTGGTCGAACTGGCCCTGGGCCTGCTCGCCCTCGCCGCCACCGCACGGCGCGACACCCGGTGGCTGGCCGCGGCGGTGGTCGGCTGGCTGGCGTGGTTCACCCTGTTCAGCGCCGTGGACATGTGGGCGGCCGACCGGGTCGAGCTCCAGGAGCACACCGTCTACTTCGTCATGTTCGCGGTGCTGCTCGGCATGATCCACGTCGTCTCGGCGGTGGAGCGCTTCCTCGACGCGCGCCGGTGATCCGGGGCGGGCGGGCGGCCGGGTATCCGGCCTCCCGGCGGAGCGGCACCCCGGCAGCCACCGGGCCCGCGCAAGCGTTTGCGGCCACCTGTGCCGGCCCGACCCGCCGGTGCCCCAGATCCGTCCACTGTGGACCTGAGGGGTGCTCGGCGAACCGGTGCGCGCGGTGATCCATCAGCCCTGTGGCTGAGCCCGTTCGGGTGGATCTTCTTCGCTGGAAGGGTGACGAAGGTAACCTGATCGGGTGCCGTTCCTGGGGTCAGCCGACGAGTTGCCGCACCCTCCGCGACGGGTGCTCGTGACCGGGACCTCGGGTTCCGGAAAAACGACCCTGGCCCGTTCCGCCGCGGCGTTGCTCGGAGTGTCCTGTGTGGAGATGGACGCCCTCTTCCACGGTCCGCAGTGGACCCCCAGGGCAGAGTTCCTCGCCGACGTCCGCCGGTTCGCCGACGGCTCGGCCTGGGTCACCGAGTGGCAGTACTCCGCGGCGCGCCCGCTGCTGCTGGAGCGCGCCGACACCCTGGTCTGGCTGGACCACCCGAGGCACGTGGTGATGCGCCGGGTGGCGGTGCGCACGGCGGTGCGCCGGTTCCGCCGCCAGGAGCTGTGGAACGGCAACGTGGAACCGCCCCTGCGCACGGTGCTCACCGACCCCGAGCACCTGCTGCGCTGGGCGTGGCGGTCCCACCGCCGCACCGGCGAACGGGTCCGCGGGGTAGTCGCGGGCGAGCACGGCAACCGGCTCGCGGTGGTGCGGTTGCGAGGACAGCGTCAGGTCGACCAATGGCGGTCCGGCCCGTTGCGCCGGGCCGCGGAGCGGGGCGAGGAGTCGGTGCGATGAGCGAGCGGACGGCGTTGGTGCTGGGCGGCACCGGGATGCTGAAGGGTTGCGCGGACGAGCTGCTGGCGCGGGGCTGGCAGGTGGTGCTGCCGAGCCGCCGGGCCGAGGTGGGCCTCGGTCGGGCGGCTCGGGCCTCGCTGGGCACGCGCGGCCACGTGCCGCAGCAGGCCGGGCGGGCGCGGCCGGTGGTCGCGGACTGGGCGCGGCCGGAGGAGCTGGCCGAGCGGGTGCGGGCGGTGCTGGACCACCCCGCCGACCTGCTGGTGGCGTGGGTGCACGCGAGCTACCGGGACGACGTGTTGCGGGCCGTCGCGCCGCTGCTCGCACCTCGCGCGCCCGTGGTGGAGGTGCACGACAGCAGCACCGTCCAGCCGGTGCGCGGGATGCCGGACCCGGTGCTGGAGGGCCACCCGGCGCAGCAGGTGGTGCTGGGCTTCGTCCGGCACGGCGGCTCGACCCGGTGGCTCAGCCACGAGGAGACCTCGGAGGGCGTGCTGGAGGCCGTGCACCGCGCGCTGGAGGGCAGACCGCCCTCGGTCCACCAGATCGGCGAGATCGACACCTGGGTGATGCGGCACTAGCCCCCGACCGGGCTAACCCGGGCGCAGCCCCCGGACCAGCAGCAGCACCGATTCGCGCACCTCGGCGCGGCTGCGCTCGGGTTGGAACACCTGCCAGTCCAGCGCGATCACCAGCAGGGTGCCGAACAGCGCCGCGGCCGCCGTGCCGACCTCCACGCCCTCGGGCAGCCCGCCCGCGTCGGACAGCCGCTGCACCCGGTCGCGGATGATGGACACGATGTCGTCGCGCAGCAGGCTCAGCGTGCCGTGCCACTGCCCCGGCGTGCGCCACAGCTCGGAGACCAGCAGCTGCCCGAACGCCGGGTACTCGGCGAAGAACCCGAGCACCCCGTCCACCAGCGCCGAGGTCGCCGCCTCGGTCCCGACCTCGTCCCCGGCCACCCGCAGCCGGCCCGCGAGCAGCTCCACGCCGTGCCGCAGCAGGGCGTCGACCAGCGCGTCCTTGCTGGCGAAGTTGTAGTAGACGGTGCCCTTGGCGACCCCGGCCTCGGCGGCGATCTCCTCCACGGTCACGCTCGCCGCGCCCCGCTCGCCGACCAGCCTCAGCGCGGCGTCGAACAGCTTCTGCTTGGTCGCCGCGGTGCGGCCGGGACGCGCGCCGGTCACGGCACCGGTTCGGGTTCGGGGCGAGACGGGGTCCACACCCGCTGCTTATAGGCGGCGAACGTCGCCAGGGCAAGGCCCCCGATCAGGTGGGCGACCAGGACCGGGGTGTCCTCGTGTTGAACTGACCGGTCAGTTCAACCAGCGAACCGCGAGGGGCCGCCCGCAACCGCCGGGGGTGTGGCCTAGCGCAACGCGCCCGCCGGGCGCACCTCCCACATCGTCCACAGTGGACGGTAGCCCTGCCGGGGCCAGAACACCGAGGACAGCGGGTTCGGCGGGTTGTAGTAGAGGTAGGTGCCGACCGTGCCCAGCCGCGCCAGCTCGCGGTGCGCGAACGCCATCAGCTGCCGGCCCACGCCGCTGCCCCGCGCGCCCGGCAGCACCGACACGCAGTTCACGTAGCCCCAGCGGCCCGGCGGCAGGCGGGAGCCGGTCCAGTTGCCCGGCTCCGCGGTCACCACCGCGCACTCGACCAGCCCCACCGCCACGCCGTCGCGCTCGGCCAGCCACATCGGGCCGCCCGCGGCCAGCCGGTCGGCCAGCCCCCGCCGCTTGAGCTCCACCGCGTCCGGCCGCCGCACCGTGGAGCCGACCATCGACGAGTAGTGCAGCTCGGCCAGCGCCAGCGCGAGCACGGCCTCCAGGTCGCCGGGCGTGGCCCGGCGGATCGTCGCGACCCCCGCCACCGGCGGGCTCGGCCCGCGCCGCACCGCGATCACGGTCAGCGGCACCAGGCCGTGGTCGAGCAGCGCCCGGGTCGCCTCCGCGTCCCGGCTCGGCCAGGTCAGCACGCACGCCGAGTCGCGCTCGGCCGGCCGCGCCAGGTCCAGCCGCTTGCGCCAGGCGCGCAGCAGCGCGTCCATGCCCGCCCCGCCCGTGCCGCCCAGCAGCGGCGCCAGCTCCCACACCTCGGTCGCCGACCACAGGCGGGCGGGGGAGCGGCGCTCGTGCACCTGGTGGTGCAGCACCCCCGCGACCCGCGTGCCGTCCGGCAGGGCCGCGGTCACCACGTCCCCGTCCGCCGGGGCGGTCACCGGGGGCAGCAGCGGGTCGATGCCCGCGAACCGCGCGCTCTGCGCGTCCACCAGCACCCGCCCCACGGTCATGCCCGGGAGGCTACGGCTTCCGGGTGCGGAAGATCGCGGTGCCCGGGAACAGCCGGCCGCGCAGCGGGCTCCACTGGCCCCACCTGCGGGTGTGGCCCGCCGGCCACTCCGGCTCCACCAGGTCCAGCAGCTCCAACCCCGCCCCGACGAGGGCCCGCACGTAGTCCCCGGTGGTCCGGTGGTGCTCCACGTACGTGGCCCGGCCCGACTCGTCGACCTCCACGTACGGCGTCCGGTCGAAGTACGACTGGGTCACGGTCAGCCCACCCGGTCCCGGGTCGTCCGGGAAGATCCACCTCATCGGGTGAGTCACGGAGAACACCCACGGCGCCCCCGGCCGCAGCACGCGGGCCACCTCGCGGAACACCTCGCCCACGTCCGCCACGAACGGCACGCCGCCGAACGCCGAGCACGCCGCGTCGAAGGACCCGTCCCGGAACGGCAGTTGGTCGGCGCTGGCCTGGACCAGCGGCACGTCGAGCCCGGTCGCCGCGTTGCCCGCGCGGGCGTGCCGCAGCATCCCGGCCGACAGGTCCAGCGCCACCACCCCGGCCCCCCGGCCGGCCAGCCACCGCGCGCACGGCGCCGAGCCGCAGCCGACCTCCAGCACCCGCCGCCCGCGCACGTCGCCGAGGAAGCCGGCGTCCGCCTCGCGGAGCCCCTCCGGGCACCAGACGAAGTCCGCCGCGCCGAGGAAACCCCCGTGCTCGGCGTGGTAGTCGTCGGCGTCGGCGTCCCACCACACCCGGTTGGCCGCCCGCGACTCGTCGGCGTCGGCGCCCCGCTTGGCGATGCCGGTGGTGCCGAGCGCCAGTTCGGCGCTCGCGTGCTGGTCGGACACACTGCTCCATTCACGTGGACCGGTTTGCCCGGCGGTCGTCGAGCCGCGTACGATACCGCGTGCGTGGTGCGTTCGCGCTGCCCATGATCGGTGATCCCCTGGTGAGTCGGTCTCCGCGGTGGGGCGTGCCCTCCGCGAAGCGTTGAACCCGCAGGCCGAAACCCCAATCCGTACCGGAGCCACCTACCTAATGTCCACCGACACCACCACTGTCCCGGTTGCCGCTGCGCCGAAGCAGGTCGCCATCAACGATATCGGGACGGAGGAGGACTTCCTCGCTGCTATCGACAAGACGATCAAGTACTTCAACGACGGCGATATCGTCGAGGGCACGATCGTCAAGGTCGACCGGGACGAGGTCCTGCTCGACATCGGCTACAAGACCGAGGGCGTCATCCCCTCGCGCGAGTTGTCGATCAAGCACGACGTCGACCCCAACGAGGTCGTCAAGGTCGGTGACGAGGTCGAGGCCCTCGTCCTCCAGAAGGAGGACAAGGAAGGCCGGCTGATCCTCTCCAAGAAGCGCGCCCAGTACGAGCGCGCCTGGGGCACCATCGAGGCCCTCAAGGAGAAGGACGAGCCGGTCCGCGGCACGGTCATCGAGGTCGTCAAGGGCGGCCTGATCCTGGACATCGGCCTGCGTGGCTTCCTCCCCGCCTCCCTGGTGGAGATGCGGCGCGTGCGCGACCTCCAGCCGTACGTCGGCCGGGAGCTCGAAGCCAAGATCATCGAGCTGGACAAGAACCGCAACAACGTGGTCCTGTCCCGCCGCGCCTGGCTGGAGCAGACCCAGTCCGAGGTCCGCAGCGAGTTCCTCAACCAGCTGCAGAAGGGCCAGGTCCGCAAGGGCGTCGTGTCCTCCATCGTCAACTTCGGTGCCTTCGTGGACCTGGGTGGCGTCGACGGCCTGGTGCACGTCTCCGAGCTGTCCTGGAAGCACATCGACCACCCCTCCGAGGTCGTCGAGGTCGGCCAGGAGGTCACCGTCGAGGTCCTCGACGTCGACATGGAGCGCGAGCGCGTGTCGCTGTCGCTCAAGGCGACGCAGGAAGACCCGTGGCGCCAGTTCGCCCGCACCCACGCGATCGGCCAGATCGTGCCGGGCAAGGTCACCAAGCTCGTCCCGTTCGGCGCGTTCGTCCGGGTGGACGAGGGCATCGAGGGCCTGGTCCACATCTCCGAGTTGGCCGAGCGCCACGTCGAGATCCCGGAGCAGGTCGTGCAGGTCGGCGACGACGTCATGGTCAAGGTCATCGACATCGACCTGGACCGCCGCCGCATCTCGCTCTCGCTGAAGCAGGCGAACGAGGGCTTCACGCCGGACTCGGAGTTCGACCCGACCCAGTACGGCATGGCCGCCGAGTACGACGACCAGGGGAACTACATCTACCCCGAGGGCTTCGACCCGGAGACCCAGGAGTGGCAGGAAGGCTTCGACAAGCAGCGCGAGGAGTGGGAGCGGCAGTACGCCGAGGCCCACACGCGCTACGAGGCCCACATGAAGCAGGTCGTGAAGGCCGCTGCCGCCGAGGAGGAGGCCGCGGGCGAGACGAACTACTCGTCCGGTGGCGACGCCCCGGCCGCCGCGTCCTCCACGGGCGCCCCGGCCCAGGCCGGTGGCACCCTGGCCAGCGACGAGCAGCTGGCCGCGCTGCGGGAGAAGCTGTCGGGCGGCGCCTGATCGCTTGAGGTTCGCTGAACCTCCCGGTCGCCCCCTGCCCACAACGGGCAGGGGGCGATCCCTTTTCCTGGGTCTCCGGTCCCCACCCAGAGTCACCAAACCATGACTTTTCGCCGCGAAACCATCCGATTGCGCTAGGTTGATCACCCTATGGGTGCGCGGATGGTGGGCCTCGTGGTGCTGGCGGTGCTGTGCTCGGCCTGCGTGTCCGAGCCGTCCCCGGCCGCGCCGCCGCCGCGGATCCCGACGATCCTGCCGCCCACCACGATCACCAGGGTCCCGCAGATGGTGGACCGCGAGCTGCCCGTCGACTGCGAGCTGATCGTGCCGACCGACGTGCTCACCACCCACCTCGGCCACGAGCTGCCCGGCGAGCTGACGCAGGTCGTCGGCATCCCCGAGCCGTCCCTCGGCCGCACCGCCAAGATCGACTGCTACTACGGCGTCGGCCGGGGCCTCGCGACCGCCCCGGTGGTCGTCGGCCTGGCCACGTACGTGGACGAGCCCACCGCCGCGGGCCGCGTCACCGACAGCGTGGACGCCGAGCGCCGCGAGGGCGCCACCGCCACGCAGGTCGACGTGACCAGGCACAAGGCGTCCCTGGTCACGACCAGGGACGAGCGGCTGCTCATCGGCTCCCTGGGGAAGACCACGTTCGTGGCGCGCGTCAAGGCCGGCGTCGTCCCGGACGAGAAGGTGGGCGCCGTCCTCGCCGCGCTGGCGCAGCAGGCGATGACCCCCGTCGAGGAGGACTGAGGGCCCCGCGGCCGGCAGGCTGTGCCCATGTTGCGCGTGGGCCTCTCCGGGGGAATCGGGTCGGGCAAGTCGACGGTGGCGGGCAGGCTCGCCGAGCACGGGGCGGTGGTGGTCGACGCCGACCTGCTCGCGCGGGAGGTGGTCGAACCCGGCACCGAGGGGCTGGCTGAGATCGTCGAGGCGTTCGGCGCCGACGTCGTGGGCGCCTCCGGCGCGCTGAACCGCCCGGCCCTGGCGGCGAGGGTGTTCAGCGACGAGGCGGCCCGCGCCACCCTCAACGGCATCACCCACCCGAGGATCGCCGCCCGCACCGCCGAGCTGATCGCCGCCGCGCCCGCGGAGGCGATCGTCGTGCACGACGTGCCGCTGCTGGTGGAGAACGGCCTCGCGCCGCTGTACCACCTGGTGGTGATCGTGCACGCGGACGTCGAGGAGCGCGTGCGGCGGCTGGTCGGCCGGGGGCTGGCCGAGGACGACGCCCGCAGGCGCGTCGCCGCCCAGGCCGACGACGAGCAGCGGCGCCGGGTCGCGGACGTGTGGCTGGACAACTCCGGCACCCCGGACGTGGTGCTGTCGCGGGTGGACGAGCTGTGGGCGGACCGGCTGGTGCCCTACGAGGCCAACGTCCGGCTGCGCCGCCACCGGGGGACCCCGCCGGTCGTGGTGCCCTACGACGGGACGTGGCCCGAGCAGGCGGACCGCGTCGTCGCCCGGCTCCGGGCGGTGGCCGGCGGCCGCGCGGTCGAGCACATCGGCTCCACGGCGGTGCCCGGCCTCGCGGCCAAGGACGTGCTGGACCTCCAGCTCGGCGTGCGGTCGCTGGAGGAGGCCGCCGAACTGGAGGACGTGCTGTCCGACGGGGGTTTCCCGGGTCTCGGCCTGAGCGAGGACACCCCTCGGAACCCCGGCGACGCGCCGGAGCTGTGGCGCAAGCGGCTGCACGTGGGCGGCGACCCGAAGCGCCGGGTCAACCTGCACGTGCGGGTCGAGGACGGCCCGGCGTGGCGGTGGGCGATCCGCTTCCGCGACTGGCTGCGGGCCGACGCGGCGGCGCGCGCGGAGTACGAGGCGCTGAAGCTGGAGCTGGCCGGGAGGCACCGGGTGGACGGCCACAGCCTCGACTACGCCGACGCCAAGGACCCGTGGATGGCCGCCGCGACCGCCCGGGTCGAGGCGTTCTACAGGGGCGGCCAGGCGTCGTAGATGCCGCGGTGGGTCAGCCACGCCCGCAGGTCGTGGCGGTGCAGGCTGACCTCCTCCAGGGTGCGGTGCACGGTGCGCAGCGCCTGATCGGCGTCGTCGGGCCCCAGCACGCGCCCGGCGACGGCGGCCGCGAACTCCTCGGAGCGCACGATCCGCGCGGTCGTGCCGCCCGGCACGGCCAGGCCCAGAAGCAGGTCCGTGGTGCGCCACGCGCGGCCGTCGCGCTGCACGCGGACCGCGCTGAGCACGCTCGGGCCGCTGCGGGCGTGCCGGGAGCGGGGTCGGTGGTGGGTGAGCCGCAGACCGAGCTCCGGCATCAACCAGGTGACCTCGGAATCCGAGAACGGGTCCTCGGGGGTGGGGCACTCCAACCGCAGCCCCCAGTCCTCGACCCGGCACGTGGACAGGAGTCGCGACGTGCCGCTGGAGTAGCTGCGAACTGCGCTGATGGTGTCGACCACGTCGACCAGCTGAGGTGTGATGACCGCTCCCACGCGATCCGAGGGTAGCCGCAGGTGTGCTCCCGGTAACTGTCCGGGTCGATTTGTTACATCACGGTCTGTGGTGTATGCGGTCTCTATCCGGTGACGGACCGGGATGGCGGTTGACCTGCATGTGTGACTGTCTGTATTAGCGCCGATGCCGGTTCGTGATCATCGCCCGGGTGGGTGGCGCGGGTTGCCGGGGTGGGCGCGCGCTCCGGCGCCGGGCGGGCGAGGCGCGCAGGTGGGGAACCGCGCCCGCGCCGGCGTCGCGGCCTGTCCGGGGGCCCGTGGTCCGCGGCAGGTGGGTCCGAAGGTGTGACGCGGCGCGACCGGCCGTTCGGCTACCCCCGGCGCCAGGTCGTGACCGCGCCCTGGGCGGCCAGCCAGCGCACCGCGTCGTGGCCGTGCGCGGCGATCCCGGCCACCGCGCGGTAGGTCGTCTCCAGTGCCCACTGGGCCCGCTCCGGCCGGATCAGCCCCCGGTCCAGGGCGGCCAGCAGCTCGTCGGTGTCCAGCACGGTCACCCCGCGCCCGGTGCGCACCACCAGGTCCAGGTACAGGTCGACGGTCTTCCACACCGACCCGCTGGAGCTGATCTCCACCACGTCCAGGTACAGGTCGTAGTCGCGCTCGCGGCCCGGGTGCCAGGTCCACCTGGTCACGCGCAGGCCGTGGCCGGGCAGCAGCCACGACTCGGTGTGCGCGATGTCAGGGTGGCCGGGCATCGGCCGGGCCATGTAGAGGCCGTGGGGTGCCAGCCGGTACTCGTCGACGCCGCGCAGGAACCCCTTCGGGTCGGTGTTGCTCTTGGCGTCGAGGTCGAAGTACTCGATCTTCGGCGGGTGGATGTGCATACGGGTCCCGGCGGAGCTCGGCGTCACAGGCCCGACCCTATGCAGCCCGACCCGTAGGACACTCACTTTTATCACCCGAAAGTAGGATGATCGCTTAGTCTGCGGGCATGTTCGGCATCATCCGCCCCTGCCGGAACCGCCTGGGCCCCGAGCTGCGCGAGGCGTGGCTGGCCCACCTGTGCGGCCTGTGCCTGGCGCTGCGCGACGACCACGGCCAGCTGGCGCGCGTGGTCACCAACTACGACGGCCTGGTCATCTCCGCCCTGGTGGAGGCGCAGGCCGGGCGCGCGCGACGGTCCGCCGGGCCGTGCGCGCTGCGCGGTATGCGGTCGGCCGACGTCGCCGTGGGCGCGAGCGCGCGCCTGGCCGCGTCGGTGTCCCTGGTGCTGGCATCGGCCAAGGTCGACGACCACGTGTCCGACCGCGACGGCGCGTTCGCGCACGCCCCGCTGCGGGGCGCGGGCAGGGGGGTGGCCCGGCGCTGGGCGGCCCAGGCCGCGACCACCGGCGCCGACCTCGGGTTCGACACCGCCGTGCTGGTGGACGCCGTGCGGCGGCAGCCCGAGGTCGAGGCGGCGGCCGGGCCGGGGTCGTCGCTGCTCGCCGTGACCGAACCGACCGAGACCGCCGCCGGTGAGGCCACCGCGCAGACCGCGCTGCTGGCCGGGCGGCCCGGGAACGCGGCGCCGCTGCGCGAGGTCGGGCGGCTGTTCGGGCGGCTGGCGCACCTGCTCGACGCGGTGGAGGACCTGGCCGAGGACCGGGCGTCGGGCGCGTGGAACCCGCTGCTCGCGACCGGCACCCCGGTGGCGGAGGCGCGGCGGCTGTGCGACGACGCGGCGCTGGGGATCGAACTCGCCCTGCGCGAGGTGGAGTTCGCCGACGACCGGCTGGTGCACGCGCTGCTGGTGCACGAGGTGCGCGAGTCGGTCCGGCGGGCGTTCGGCGAACCGCACGGCCCCTCGTCCCCGGGCCCCTCGTCCCCGGGCCACTCGGCACACGACGGCTCCTCCCGCGACCACTCACCCCGCGACCACTCACCCCGCGACCACTCACCCCGCGACCACTCACCCCGCGACCACTCGCCCGGGGACCCGCGCGGCCCCGTGCCGCCGTTCGGCGCGCCACCCGGGACCTGCTCGCCGCCTCCCGGCCACGTGCCGCCACCCGGTTACGCGCCCCCCGGCGCGACCGGCCCCGCCGGCCCGCCGCCACCCACCGGTCGCAAACCCCGCAAGGGCGGCGCCGACCCGGTGGGCCCCGGCAGCGGCCTGTGGTCCTGGCCGGAGCTGCGCCGACCGCCGGTCGGCCGGGGGTTCTCCGCGGGCTGCCTGGCGGTGCTGTACCAGTGCGGCACCTGCCAGTACTGCTGCCGCGACCCGCACCCCGGGCCGTGGAGCGGCAAGCGGCGCGAGGCGTGGTGCAACTGCGACTGCGGCCCGGACTGCAACTGCTGCAACTGCTGCGACTGCAACTGCTGACCACGCCCGTTCCCCGCCACCCGCCCCCACCAGGGCGGACGGAAATTGTCAGACCCGAGGCGTACCTTTCTGGACGTGGCATTCCCTACCGAGATCCCGGTCAAGGCGCACTCGTCGCACCGTCCCGTCGGTGACATCCCCCGCACCGACGGGCGGTTCCGCGTGGTCAGCGACTACCAGCCGGCGGGCGACCAGCCCGCGGCGATCGCGGAGCTCGAACAGCGCGTCCGCGCGGGGGAGAAGGACGTCGTCCTGCTCGGCGCCACCGGTACCGGCAAGTCGGCCACCACGGCGTGGCTGGTGGAGAAGCTCCAGCGGCCCACGCTGGTGATGGCGCCCAACAAGACCCTGGCGGCGCAGCTGGCCAACGAGCTGAAGGAGTTCTTCCCCGACAACGCGGTGGAGTACTTCGTCAGCTACTACGACTACTACCAGCCCGAGGCGTACATCCCGCAGACGGACACGTACATCGAGAAGGACTCGTCGATCAACGAGGACGTCGAACGGCTGCGCCACTCGGCCACGATGAGCCTGCTGACCCGGCGCGACGTGATCGTGGTGGCCTCGGTGTCGTGCATCTACGGCCTGGGCACGCCCCAGTCGTACCTCGACCGCTCGATCCTGCTGGAGGTCGGCGGGGAGATCGAGCGCGACCTGCTGCTGCGGGCCCTGGTCGACGTGCAGTACGCGCGCAACGACATCGCGTTCAACCGGGGCACCTTCCGCGTGCGCGGCGACACGGTCGAGATCATCCCGGCGTACGAGGAGCTGGCCATCCGGGTCGAGTTCTTCGGCGACGAGATCGACAAGCTGTACTACCTGCACCCCCTGACCGGCGACGTGGTCAAGGAGGTCGAGGAGCTGCGCATCTTCCCGGCCACCCACTACGTGGCCGGCCCCGAGCGGATGGAGAAGGCCATCCGCAACATCGAGGAGGAGCTGACCGGGCAGCTGGCCAGGATGGAGCGCCAGGGCAAGCTGCTGGAGGCCCAGCGGTTGCGGATGCGCACCACCTACGACATCGAGATGATGCGCCAGGTCGGCTTCTGCTCCGGCATCGAGAACTACTCGCGCCACATCGACGACCGCCCTGCCGGCACCGCGCCCGCCACCCTCATCGACTACTTCCCGGACGACTTCCTGCTGGTGATCGACGAGTCCCACGTGACCGTGCCGCAGATCGGCGGCATGTACGAGGGCGACGCGTCCCGCAAGCGCAACCTCGTCGAACACGGCTTCCGCCTGCCCAGCGCGCTGGACAACCGCCCGCTGACCTGGGAGGAGTTCGCCGACCGGATCGGGCAGACCCTCTACCTGTCCGCGACGCCCGGCCCGTACGAGATGGGGCAGGCCGGCGGCGAGTTCGTCGAGCAGGTCATCCGCCCCACCGGCCTGGTCGACCCGCAGGTCGTGGTCAAGCCGACCGAGGGCCAGATCGACGACCTGGTGCACGAGATCCGCACCCGGACGGAGCGCGACGAGCGCGTCCTGGTCACCACCCTGACCAAGAAGATGTCCGAGGACCTCACCGACTACCTCCTCGAACTCGGCATCCGGGTCCGCTACCTGCACTCGGACATCGACACCCTGCGCCGCGTCGAGCTCCTGCGCCAACTGCGCCTCGGCGAGTACGACGTGCTGATCGGCATCAACCTGCTCCGCGAGGGCCTCGACCTACCCGAGGTGTCGCTGGTGGCGATCCTCGACGCGGACAAGGAGGGCTTCCTCCGCTCCGGCACCAGCCTGATCCAGACGATCGGCCGCGCGGCCCGCAACGTCTCGGGCGAGGTCCACATGTACGCGGACCGGATCACCGACTCCATGCGGCACGCGATCGACGAGACCAACCGCCGCCGGGCCAAGCAGATCGCCTACAACGAGGAGCGGGGCCTCGACCCCCAGCCGCTGCGCAAGAAGATCACCGACATCCTGGAGCAGGTCTACGCCGAGGCGGAGGACGCGGTCGAGCCGGGTGGCTCGGGCCGCAACACGAGCCGGGGCAAGAAGCCGACGGGCGATCCGGGTGCCTCGGGCCGCAGCTCCGGCGTGCTGACCGACCGGGACACCAGCAGCATGGCGCGCTCCGAACTGGCGGACCTGGTGCAGCAGCTGACCGACCAGATGATGAACGCGGCGCGCGAGCTCCGGTTCGAGCTGGCGGGCCGACTGCGCGACGAGATCCAGGACCTGAAGAAGGAACTGCGCGGCATGGACGCGGCGGGGGTGAAGTAGGAGGGGCGTGCCTAACTCGATCGAGTGGTCCCGACGGCCGTGATGTACGGAAACGCCGTTACGCTCATCGGTTGAGAAAGACGGAGCCCCGAGACCACCCAGCAACCCCCGAACCCTCCCGCCGACCCGCCGACCCGCCGACCCGCCACACCCAAGGCCCTGAGCCGGACCGCCACCCGGTGGTCCAGAACAGCCCGCCGCCCAGCGACCCGACACAGACCGCCGCCCGGTGCCCCGGCACGGACCCGCCGCCCGGCGACCCGGCACGAACGGCCGCCTGGTGTTCCGGCACGGACGGCCACGGGTTGGCGGGCACGGGTATGGACCGCCGCCTGGTGGCCTGTGCCGGCCCGAGGCCACAGGTTGCCTGGCGCGGGCCGGCGCCCGATGGTCTGGCACGGACTGTTCCCCAGCGGTTCGGCACGAACTGCCGCCCGGCGGCGTGGCGTGGCCCGCCACGCCGCGCTGACGGCCTCGGCGGCGCGCGAGTCCGCCACCAGCCCACTTCCACGGCACCTAAAGTTGCGCCATGACGCTCGACGAGGTCATCGCCCACTGCCTGGCCAAGCCCGGGGCCGAGGAAACCTATCCCTGGGGCGACGAGGAACTGGTCTGCAAGGTGGGCGGCAAGGCGTTCGCGTTCATCGGGCTGCCCAGCCACACCGTGGGGGTGAAGTGCGGGGCCAACGCCGAGGAGGCCGCCGAGTGGCGGGAGCGCCACCCCGACCACATCACCACCAGCGCTTACGTCGGCCGCTACGGGTGGAACCGGGTGGAGCTGGCGGGGTCGGTCCCGGCTGACGAGGTGCGCGAGCTGCTCGACGCCTCCTACGACGCCGTTGTGGCCAAGTTGCCCAAGGCCAAGCGGCCCTGACCGGCGGCGAGGCCCCAGAAGGCGATAAGGCCCGAGAGGCGGTAGACCCCGGGAAGGCGACAAAGGCCCGAAAGGCGACAAAGGTCCCGGAAGGCGGCAAGGCCCGGAAGGCGAACCAGCCCTGAAAAGCCAAAACGGGGGCGCCGGGTGAGAACCCGGCGCCCCCGTCAAGATCCAGACCTCAGCTCGTGATGTCCTTCCGCGCGAACTTCCGCGCCGCCAACAGCATGAAGAACGCCCCGAAAGCCAACGCCGAGAACGCCCCCCGCGCCATCTGCGACCAGTCCACGTCCGTCGACAGCAGGTCCACCCACGCCAACGCGTAGTGCGTCGGCAGGTAGTCCCGCAGCCCCTCCAGCGCCGTGATCTGGTCCAGGATCTGCGACAGGATCGACGCCAGCACCGCGCCGCCCACCGCACCCAGCGGCGCGTCCGTGGACACCGACAGGTACAGCGCCAACCCGGCCAGCCAGAACAGGTGGATCGAGATGTACACGACCGCCAGCGCCAGGCCGTAGACCCCGGTCCCGAATGACGCGGCCTCGCCCGTGGGCGACACCGCCTCCCCGGCCCCGTACCAGAGCACGCCCACACCCAGCGCCACCGCGGGCAGCAGCACCATCGCGAACACCGACAGCAACCCGGACGCCAGCGCCTTCTGCCGCAGCAGCCGGTGCCTCGGCACGGGCGCCGCCAGCAGGTACTTCAGCGACGACCACGACGCCTCGGACGCGATCGTGTCGCCGAAGAACAGCGCCACGATCATCGGCAGCAGGAAGCTGCCCGACACGAACAGCGTCAGGATCACGAAGTTCACGCCGCTGGCCGTGGCCAGGTCGACGAAACCACCCGACCGCCGGTTCTCCTGCGACTGCCCGACCTCGAACGCCACCACCAGGATGAACGGCAGCAGCACCAGGAACCCCAGCACCAGCTGCGTCCGCCGGCGCCGCAGCTGCCGCGCCAGCTCGACCCGGATGCGCAGGGTCTTCCCGGCCCGGTAACCGGCCTTGGAGCCGTCCGCCGCGACCTCCGACGACTCGGCCGCCGCGGCCGCGGTCAGGTCCGCGATCGCGCCCGGGTCGGTGTGCACCCCGTTGGACGCCCTGCTCGACGGCCCACCCGACGCCCCGCTGGGCGCCCTGCTCGACGTCCCGCCGGAAGTCCCACTCGACGTCCCGCCGGAAGTCCCACTCGACGTCCCGCCGGAAGTCCCGCCGGACGTCCCGTTCCGCGTGCTCATTCGCCCACCAACTCCAGGAACGCGTCTTCCAGCCGCCGTCGCGGACCGGCCTGGTCCACCGCCACGCCCGCGGCCACGAGGGCCTGCAACGCCGATGCCCGGGGCATGCCGTTGAGGCCGGCGTGGACCTGCTCGCCGTCCACGTGCACCTCGTGCACGCCGGACAGGCCGCGCAGCACGGAGGCCGCCTCCTCTGGCCGGTCGACCCGGAAGCTGGCCTCGCCGCCACCCGTCGCGATCTCCTCGACCGGACCGGCCGCGACCAGCGTCCCCTTGTGCATCACCACGACGTGCGAGCAGGTCTGCTCGACCTCGGCGAGCAGGTGGGAGGACACCAGCACGGTGCGCCCCGCCGCCGCGTAGCGGCGCAGCACCTCGCGCATCTGGTGGATCTGGGGCGGGTCGAGCCCGTTGGTCGGCTCGTCGAGCACCAGCAGGTCCGGCAGGCCGAGCATGGCCTGCGCGATCGCCAGCCGCTGCCTCATGCCCTGGCTGTAGGTCCGCACGCGCCGGTGCACCGCGTTGCCCAGGCCCGCGATCTCCAGCGCCTCCTCGACGTGCGCCTGCTCCTCCGGCCGGCCGGTGGCCTCCCAGTACAGCCGCAGGTTGGCCGCGCCGGACAGGTGCGGCAGGAAGCCGGAGCCCTCGACGAACGACCCGATCCGGGACAGCACCGGCGCGCCGGGGTGCACCCGGTGCCCGAACACCCGGATGCCGCCCTCGCTGGGCCGGATCAGGCCCATCAACATGCGCAGCGTGGTGGTCTTGCCCGCGCCGTTCGGCCCGAGCAGGCCCAGCACCTGGCCGTGCTCCACCCGGAACGACAGGTCGCGCACCGCGGTCAGCCCGCCGGGGTAGGACTTGGTCAGGCCCTCGATCACCAGCGGCACGCCCGCCAGCTCCGGGTCGACGTCCGCGGCCAGCCGCCGCCGGAACCACGCGACCACGGTCGCGATCACGCTCGCGATCAGCACGAGCCCGATGCCCCACAGCGCGCCGGTCGGCACGTCGCTGGTCGCGTTCACGCCCGGCACCACCGGCACCGACAGCGCGGGCGAGGCCAGCGACACCCGGTACGCGGCCGGCTGGGTGGCGTTGGCGTAAGCCTGGTCGGTGGTCGACACCACCAGCTGGAACCGGTGGTCGGTCTCCACCGGCCGCACCGCGCCGGGCAGCGTCACGGTCACCTCGACCGGCGTGCCGTCGGCGGGCAGGTTCGCCACCCGCACCGGCGCGACCGCCGAGCCGGGCAGCACCCGGACCCCGTTGGCGTCGGCGTCGTAGAGCTTCGCGAACAGCACCGCGCCCTCGGGCGGCACCGGCTGGCCGGGCACGGCGGCCACGCGCAGCCGCACCGCGGAGGCGCCGGTGACCAGCGTCTGCCCGGTCTGCGGCTCGCTCTGGAACACCGCGGTCTGGCCGGGGAGGTCGAGCGAGAGCCGCGAGGACAGCGAGCTGGACCGCGACACCACCGCCCCGAGGCCGGGCAGGCTGGACACGGCGGCCGGGTTGCCGCCCGCCGGGTTCACCACGAGCTGCTCGCGCCCGGACAGCGGCACGTCCACCCGCTGGACCGGGGCGGAGCCCGCCAGGCCGGGGTAGGCGGGCGCGACGACGTTGCGCAGCGACGGCGAGCCGCTGCTGCGGAACGCGCCGACCACGGTGTACTCGAAGCCGGTGCCGGGGTCCTCGCCCTCGCCGGACAGGTGGAACGCCAGCCAGTCGGCGATCTGCCCGCGCAGCTCCGGCCCCGGCGAGCCGCCGTCGTGGCCGCCGGAGTACCAGACGACCTTGACCTTCGCGCCGTTGGCGGCGATCTGGCGGGCGTTGGCGTCGGCCTGGTCGAGGCCGAACAGGGTGTCCTGCTCGCCCTGCACGATCATGGTCGGCTGGGTGATCCGGCCGGTGACCGCCGCCGGCGACGCGCGGCGCAGCACCTCCAGGGCCTGCGGCCCGGCCCGGCCGGTGGTCGCGACCTCGGTGTAGGCGGCGCACACGTCGGCCTGGAAGCGGCCGCACGCGCCGGTGGCCGGGCCGGTCGGCCGGACGTCGTCCGGCGCGGCGGGCGTCGGCTGGGTCGCCGCGGCGGCCGCGCCGCCCAGGCCCTGGTCGTCGTCCTCCTGGCCGGGCTCGCTCGCCTCCTGGCCCGGGTTGGTGGCGTCGGCGCCGGACAGGCCCGCGGAGAAGAAGATCCCCGCCCACGACCGCTTGAACACGCCGTTGTCGGCGAACGCGCCGGGCGAGGGGGTCGAGGGGTCCACGCCGTCGGCGCGCGCCGAGTTCGGCAGCAGCGCCTGGGCCAGGTCGTTGTAGGTGATGACCGGGGCGATGGTGTCCACCCGCGGGTCCACGCCCGCCAGCGACAGCGCGAGCGCGCCGCCGTAGGAGCCGCCGGTCACGCCGACCCGGGGGTCACCGCCGCCGTCGCGCTCGACCTCCTCGCGGGTGGCCAGCCAGTCGAGCAGCTTCTGGGCGTCGACGACCTCGTGGTCCAGCGAGTTCAGCGCGATCTGCCCGGTGCTGCGGCCGAAGCCGCGCGCCGACCAGGCGAGCACGACGAACCCGCGCTGCGCCAGCTCGGTCGCCTGGACGGCGACGCTCGCCTTGCTGCCGCCGAAGCCGTGCGGGAGCAGGACGGCGGGCGCGGGGGTGCGCTCGGGGAGGTACAGGGTGGTGTCGATCTGCACGGTGCGGTCGCTGCCGGGGCTTTCCGGCACGTCGATCACCGCGTCGCGGGTGCTCACCGGGGGCGGTTCGTCTCCCTGGCGCGTCCAGACCGCGGTGGCGCCCACCAGGGCTACCACGAGGACCAGCGCGGGGAGCGACCACCTGCCGCGGAGGCGGTTGAGGGGGGCCACGCAGTTGACCTTAGGTGTGATTGGCTGAGAACGGGCTGTGAGCACCGCGTCGGACTCTCAGCGTACGCCGGGAGGCAAAACGGACTAACCTGACTTGCGACACGACGCAGTCCGGTGCCGCTGATCACCCCGGGTGGCGCGAACCGGCCGTCATGGGTGAGACTATCCGCAGGTGGAGGGGAGTACTCCCTACACGGTGGTGTCGTCAGCACGGAACCCGGCGCGGGGTTCCCGGTGCCACCGGTCGGCGTCACGTGGAGCCGGCGGAGGAGACCTCCGGTCATTGGCGTGCGCGCTATGCACCGGAGGGTTGTCCCTATGTCTGTTCCCGTGTGGCTGTGGCTCGCCACGATCGCCGGTTTGATCGTGCTGCTCGCGATCGACCTCTTCATCGTCGACCGCAAACCGCACGAGGTCACCATCGGTGAAGCCGGTCGGTGGGTGTCCTTCTACATCGGTATGGCGATCCTGTTCGGGCTGGGCGTCTGGTACTTCGCGGGTGGCACCCCGGCGGGCGAGTTCTTCGCCGGGTACATCACCGAGTACTCGCTCAGCGTGGACAACCTGTTCATCTTCCTGATCATCATGAGCACCTTCAAGGTGCCCGCGATCCACCAGCACAAGGTGCTGCTGATCGGCATCCTGATGGCGCTGGTCATGCGTGGCATCTTCATCGCCGTCGGCGCGGCGGTGATCGCGCAGTTCAGCTGGGTGTTCTACCTGTTCGGCGCGTTCCTCATCTACACCGGCTACAAGCTCGCCTTCACCAACCACGACGACGACGGCGAGGAGTACAAGGAGAACATCGCCACCCGGGTGGTCCGCAAGGTGTACCCGGTGACCGACGGTTACCAGGGCGGCCGGTCGTTCGTGAAGATCGACGGCAAGCGGTTCGTCACGCCGATGTTCATCGTCATCGTCGCGATCGGCACCACCGACCTGCTGTTCGCGCTCGACTCGATCCCGGCGATCTTCGGCCTGACCAAGGAGCCGTTCCTGGTCTTCACCGCCAACGCCTTCGCCCTGATGGGTCTGCGGCAGCTGTACTTCCTGCTCGGCGGTCTGCTGAACAAGCTCGTCTACCTCTCCATCGGCCTGTCGGTCATCCTGGGCTTCATCGGCGTGAAGCTGATCCTGGAGGCGCTGCACACCAACTCGCTGTCGTTCCTCAACGGCGGTGAGCCGCTGCACGTGCCGACCGTGGGCATCGAGGTGTCGCTCTCGGTCATCATCGGCGTGCTGGTCATCACGACGGTCGCGAGCCTGGTCAAGGTCAAGCGGCACCCGGAGGCCGCCAAGCACGTCGGGGCGGGGACCGACCCCGGGAAGTGACGTTCTGTGAGCGTCAAAAACTCGTAAGCCTTGCTAAAGATCCTTGGGGTAACGTGCTGGAGCGTGCGCCCCGATGATCTGCAACAGCTGACCCTCCCCGGCTCCGTGACGGTTCGCGGCGACCTGGTGCTGGTGAACGTGACCACACCGGACGTCGCCGCGAACGCCTACCGGGGCGGGCTGCACCGCGTGCCGCTGGACGGCAGCGGGCCCCGGCGCTGGACGTGGGCGGAACGCGACCTGGCCCCCCGGATCTCCCCGGACGGGCGCTGGGTCGCGTTCCTGCGCGTCGGGGAGCGGGGCGGGGTGCCCCAGCTGCACGTCATGCCCGCGGCCGGCGGCGAGTCCCGCAAGCTCACCGACCTGCGGCTGGGCGCGGGCGCGCCGACCTGGTCGCCGGACTCCCGCCGCCTGGTGTTCACCTCGCGGGTGCCCGAGGCGGGCCGCTACGGCGAGCCCCGGGAGGGCGAGGACGCGGCCCCCGAGCCGGACGCCGAGGCCCCGCGCCACATCACCCGGCTCGACTACCGGATCGACGACGTCGGCTTCGTCGCCGACCGCCGCGCGCGGCTGTTCACCGTCGACGCGCTGGACCCCGACGCCGCGCCGGTGGAGCTGACCGACGGCTCGTTCGCCGTGGCCGAGCCGACCTGGACCGCGGACGGCGAGCGGCTCGTCTTCGTGGCCGAGCGCGACCTCGGCGCGGTCGAGACCCTCGACACCGACCTGTACTCGGTGCCCGCGACCGGCGGCGAGCCGGAGCTGCTGGTCCGGTCCGCGGGCCAGGCGCACTGCCCGGTCGCGCTGCCCGACGGCGGCGTGGTGTTCTACGGGGCCGAGTCCACCGGCGTGCACGCCGTCGCCCGCAACCAGGGCCTGTGGCGGTTCGACGGCGGCGAGCCGGTGCGCCTGACCGACACCGAGACCGTGGACTGCGAGAAGGGCTCCGGCCCGGCCGTGGTCACCGCGTCCGGCGTGCTGGTGGCGGTGCGCCACCGGGGCGCGGTCGAGCTGCGCCGGGTGCCGCCGGACGCCGCGGGCGCGACGCTGGACGAGCTGGAGCTGCTGGCCGGCGAGCGCGGCGAGGTCAGGTCCTTCGCCGCCGACGGCGACGTGGTCGTGGCGGTGGTGAGCACCCCGGACAACACCGGCGAGGTCGTGCTCGTGGGCGGCGGCCCGCTGACCGACCTCGGCTCCGCCGTGCCGCTGCGCCCGGCGGTCGAGCTGACCGGCGCCGCCCCCGACGGCTACCCGGTGCACGGCTGGCTCGTGCTGCCCGAGGGCGAGGGGCCGCACCCGGTGCTGCTGGCCGTGCACGGCGGCCCGTTCATGTACCACGGCTGGGGCTTCTTCGACGAGGCCCAGGTCTACGCCGCGGCCGGGTACGCGGTCGTGCTGCCCAACCCGCGCGGCTCCGCCGGCTACGGCCAGGCGCACGGCCAGGCCGTCATAGGCGCCTTCGGCACGGTCGACGTGGACGACGTCCTCGCGGTGCTCGACCTGGCCCTGGAGCGGCCGGAGCTCGACGCCGGGCGCGTCGGCGTGATGGGCGGCTCCTACGGCGGCTTCATGACCACCTGGCTGGCCGCGCACCACGGCGAGCGGTTCCGCGCGGCCTGGAGCGAGCGCGCGGTCAACGCCTGGGACTCGTTCTCCGGCTCCTCGGACATCGGCTGGTACTTCACCGAGGCGTACTGCGGGCCGGACCCCGCGGCGCACCGGGCGATGAGCCCGCTGACCCACGCCGGGAAGATCACCGTGCCGTTCATGGTCGCGCACTCCGAGCACGACTGGCGCTGCCCGCTGGAGCAGGCCCAGCGGCTGTTCGTGGCGCTGCGCCGCAACGGCGTCGAGGCCGAGATGCTGATCTTCCCGGGCGAGGGCCACGAGCTGACCAGGTCGGGCAAGCCGCGCCACCGGCAGCAGCGCTTCGACCACGTGCTGGCCTGGTGGGCACGCCACTTGGGCTGAAACAGCGGGAAAAGAGGGGCCGACGACCCCCGCGGGCGGCACACTGGGCCTCCCGCGGAGGGAGTCGAGATGGCGGTCCCGTCGAACTGGCCCGCAGGCACCTACCTGGACACGCTCTCACCGGCCGGTCGCACCACCCTGCTCGGCCTCGGCACGCCGAGGACCTTCCGGCGCGGCGAGGTGATGGTGCGCGAGGGCGACCGGTCGGACCACGTCGTGCTCCTGCTCCAGGCGCTGGTGAAGGTGACCCAGGCCCTGGACAACGGCCGCGTCGCGCTGCTCAACATCAAGGTCGGCGGCGACGTGGTCGGCGAGATGGCGTTCCTCAGCGGCGACCCGCGCTCGGCCACGGTGACCGCGTGCCTGGACACGCGGGCGCGGGTCGTCCCGGCCGCGCAGTTCCAGCGCTACCTGGTGGAGTTCCCCGACGCGAACCTCGCCCTCACCCGGATGATCATGAACACGCTGCGCTGGAACCAGCAGCGCCGGGTCGACTTCAACGGCTACCCGGCCTCGGTGCGGCTGGCCCGCGTGCTGGACCACCTCGCCGAGGCGTACGGCAGGCCCGGACCGGGCGGCGTCAGCCTCCGGCTCGGCCTGACCCAGGGCGAGCTGGGGTCGCTGGTCGGCGTCGAGGAGGACACCGCGCGCCGCGAGCTGCGCGCCCTGCGGGACCGGGGCGTGATCAGCATGGGCTACCGGGTGATCACCGTGGTGGACCGGGCCGTGCTGCGCGGGATGGCCTCCTGACCGGACGGGCGACGGGAAACCCGGCCATCGCCCTGTTTCCGCCGGCCCGGTCGCGCGATGCTCGACGGGTGAAGCTGGACACGATGCCCCCGCTCGACGGACTCGTCTACCGCCTGGTGGTCGCCGTGGACGTCGAGGGGTACAGCAAGCTCGACGCCCTGGACCAGTTCCTGGTGCAGTCGAGGCTGGGCGAGGTGCTGGACCTGGCCGCCCAGGACGCGGGACTGGACCGCTCCCACTGGTACCGGCAGGTGCGCGGGGACGGTGAGCTGGCCGTGCTGCCCGCCGACGCCGACACGGCGTGGGTGATCGCCCACTTCACCGAGCGGCTCGCGGCGCACCTGGCCGACCTGCGCCGCGCGGGCACCCCGATGCGGATGCGGGTGGCCATGCACTGCGGCACGCTGACCGCCGGCCGGTTCGGCCTGGTCGGGGACGCGCCCATCGTCACCTGCCGGCTGCTGGACGCCAAGGTGGCCCGCAAGGAGCTGGCCACCACCGGCTCCGACCTGGTGCTGGTCGTCTCGCAACGGCTGTTCGACGACGTGGTCCGCACCCGCTTCCACGACCTCGACCCGTCCCGGTTCCGCGCCACCCGGTTCCGGGCGAAGGGCGTGTCGTACGCGGGCTACCTCTGCCCGGGTCCGCCCAGACGGGGTTGAGCCGAAACCTGGCGAACGGCGCGGTCCTTGCGGCAGGCTCTGGCGGATGCAGTGGACCGTGCGGGCCGCCAGGCCCGACGACGCGCCGGAGATCGCCCGGATCAACGTCGAAGCCTGGCGGCACTCCTACCGGGGCGTCGTCGCCGATCCCGTGCTGGACCGGATGCTGCCGGAGAGCAGGCTGCCGGCGTGGACGAGGGTGCTGCGGTTGCCCGAACCCAGCCGGGTGTTCGTCGCGGTCGAGCCCGGCACCGGGCGCATCGGCGCCTACTGCGCGGTCGACGAGGTCCGGGCGACCACCGACGCGCACCCCGACCTGCACACCGGGCAGCTGGTCGCGATCTACGCCGACCCCCGCTACCACGGCACGGGCGCGGGGCACCTGGTGCACGAGGCGGGCCTGCGGCACCTGCTGGACCAGGGGTTCCGCTACGCGGTCCTGTGGGCGTTCCAGGACCACGCGCACAGCCGGGCGTTCTGCGAGGCCCACGGCTGGCGGCACGACGGGTCGGTGCACCGCGGCGAGCAGCGGCTGCCCGAGGTGCGCTACGGCCGGTTCCTGCCCGTGCCCCGCCGCAACCGGCAGGTAAACCAGGCGTAACCGCCGGTTCGGGGCAGGCCCGCCCGGGGCCCGCTCAGGCCAGGCCGGCTCAGGCCAGGCCCGCTCAGCCCAGGCCCGCTCAGCCCAGCAGCGTGTAGTTCAGCTCCTCGCACGCCCGTGCCAGGGGCAGGTCCAGCCCGGGGTGCTCCAGCGGCAGCAGCACGTCCGGCGAGGCGGGCAGCCCGGTGCCGCCCGGCGGGTCCCACAGGCACACCGCGGGCGCGCCGGAGTCCATCGACGAGCGGTACCACAGCCCGTCCAGCTCGGGGTGGGCCGCCCGGATCGCCCTGGCCCACTGCTGCGTCAGGTGCTTGGGCCCGGAGCTGATCTCCTGCGACGCGCCGACCCGCGTGGGCCACAGGCCCGCCAGGTCGAGCAGCCGCAGGGTGCGGCGGGGGCGCAGCACCACCATGAACGGGCTGCGCGTGCGCCGGTCCACCACCGCGGTGGCCTGGAACACCTCGGCCACGGAGGTGCGCATGGACAGGCCGAAGTACAGCACCCCCTGGTCGTGGGCGTGCGTGAACGAGCCGTCCGGCGACGGCGGTTGGGTGTCGAAGCGCGCGTGGGGCAGCGGTCCGGTGTAGCGGAAGCTGTTCCAGCGCTGCGGGTGCAGGCCCTTGGCGGCGAACACGCGCACCAGGCGGGTGGCGCGGTGCACCGCGACCACGTCCTCGGTGCGGCGCAGGCTCGCCTGGAGCACGGCGGGGGCGGGCGGCTGGGGGAGCCGTGACATCTGCGTCCAGGGATCTCGGGGGCGGGGGGATTCAGGCGGGGGATTCAGGCCGGGGTGCCCAGTTGCGCGGCCAGCGCCGCCACCCGGCGGGGGTCCCCGCCCGCCAGCAGCCACTCCCGCGGCGTGGTGGGCGAACCGTCCACCGGCAGGTCCTCCTGCGCGGTCGTCATGAACCCGGCCACCACCAGCGCGGGCTGGTCGGCGGGCACCGCGGCCAGCACGACCTCCAGGCCGGGCAGCACGCCCGTGCCCGCGAACTGCCACGCGGGCAGCCGCCAGCTGCCGCGGTCCTTCCAGCCGACCAGCCGGCCGACGCCGAGGCGGTGCCGCACGCGGCTGGTGTCCACGCCCAGCTGCCTGGCGGCCTCGGCGACGGTCAGCGCCGAGTCGCGCAGCACGGCGTGCACCACCACGGTGCGCGCCCTGGCCTGGTCGTCGGCGACGCGGTGGGGGCTCAGGTCGAGCCCCACGTCCAGCAGCGCGTCGCGCTGGTCGGGCGGGAAGTAGCTCCCCGGGTCGGGGTGAGGTGGGGCCAGCCGCTTGGCGGCGTCGGCGACGAGGGACAGGAACTCGTCGGGGGTGACCTGAAGGCCGGCCTTCGCCAAGGCCGACGCCAGAGCGGTTGTCATGCGCACAGGGTATCCCGGGCGTGCGCTTTTGTGCGGGGAGATAGCTCGAATGTCGGAAGGTGCGAACGCTGCGCGCACAGGACGGCACACTGCGTGAGCAAAGTGCCCGAAGAGCCCGAACCCGGGCCTCACCCGACCGCTGGGAACCGCGCCCACCGGACCACCGCCGGTGGGACCGGTCAGGCGTCCCCGGTGATCAGCGCGGCCGCGCGCTCGCGGGTCGCCTCGTCCACCTCGCCCAGCCGGAACCCGCGCGAGACGATGTGCTCGACCAGGTCGGGCTCCGGCGGCAGGCCGTGCTTGCGCAGGTAGTGCGGCACCGCGCCGGCCCAGATCCAGGTGCCGTCGGTGCGGAAGTCCAGCGGCACGTCCTGCTCGCCGGGCACGAACTCGTCCACGCCGAGGCCCTGCGCGGTCAGCACCACCGGCGCGCCCTCCAGGTACGTCAGCAGCGCCTCGGCCAGCCGCCGGTCGACCACCTGCCGGTTGACCACCGGGCGGTTCGCCCCGTCGAGCCCGTCGTAGACGTGCGCGGCGCGCAGCCCACCCCCGGGCGCGGGCTCCGGCAGCGGCGGCAGGCCCACCCGCTGCCGCAGCCAGTCGGGAATCCGCTCGTCCTGCCGGGGGAACGCGCGCAGTTCGTCCTGGAAGCCGATCACCGGCGGCGCGTTGCGCCAGCGCGGTTCCTCGTCGGCGTTGAAGTCCACCGAGAACGCCGCGGGGGCCTCGATCCCGTAGACCGCGCTCAACCACGTGCCCCGGTCCGAGCGGTGCATCCCGGCGCGCAGCCGGCCGAACAGCCGCACCACGTCCATCGGCGGCCGCACCGGTCGCCACTGGCCGTCCGGTCCCGCGAACGCGAGGTCCACCTCGACGTGCCGCCCGGCCGCCCGGTACTCCGCCCGCACCCGCTGCCAACCCTGCGGCAGCGCGGGGAGCATGGCGCGGCCGAGGTGCTTGATGAGCCGGGTCTGCTCCTCTTCGGACAGCGGTGCGGCGGGCTCACCCGGCTGGCTCATGCGAAGAACACCCTCTCGGCTCCCCCCGGACACGGTCCGCTGATCCTAACGGCCGGACCAGGGCGCCGGGGCCGAGTCGGGCGACCCGCGACCAGCCCGCTCGCCCCGTCGAACAGGGCGGACGGGGCCCGGTCCCGCACCCGGCGCGGTGGCCGCGGGCGGCGGGACCGGGCGCGCGGCCTAGTTCACCCCGAGCAGGTCCACCACGAAGATCAGCGTCTCGCCGGGCTTGATCACGCCGCCCGCGCCGCGGTCGCCGTACCCCAGGTGCGCCGGGATGACGAGCTTGCGCCGGCCGCCGACCTTCATGCCCGCCACGCCGCGGTCCCAGCCGGCGATGACGCGGCCACCGCCCAGCGGGAAGGAGAACGCCTCGCCGCGGTCCCAGGAGGCGTCGAACTGCTCACCGGTCGAGTGCGCCACGCCGACGTAGTGCACGTGCACGAGCTGACCGGGCGCGGCCTCGGGGCCTTCGCCGACGGTGATGTCCTCGATCACCAGGTCGGCGGGCGCGCTGCCCTCGTACGGCTCGACCACGGGCTTGCTCGGGGCCATTGTCGCTCTCCCTGTGTTTCGCGCCGCGTCCGGTCGGACGCGGTCGGGACCTACTCAATCACGTGGGCGCGCGGGCGGCCGACCGGCCCGCCGGCCACCGCGCAACCATTCCGCCGCGCCGTTCCGTCCTGGGGTCATGACGCGAAAGTCCTGGGGAGGGCGGGCCGCGCTGCTCGCCGGCGCGGCGCTGGTGGCGGGGGTGAGCGCGGCCTCGGCCGTGCCCGGCGCGCAGGGGGGTCCGCCGGTCGAGGCGGTGCCGGTCGACCTGGTGGCGTTCGACACGTGCGACACCGCGCTGGCCGGGCTGCGCCGCGCGATCGCGCCCCACGTCGGCGCGTACGGCCTGGGCGGGGGGTACTTCGCCGCGCAGGACGGCGGGGTGGCCGCCGACGCGAGGGCGGGGGCCTCGCCACCGGTCGCCGCCCAACAGGGGGCGACCCGGCGGGAGGCCGCCGCGGTGCCCGACGCCGTGCCCCGGGAGCCCGGCGCCCCCGGTCATTCGAGCACCAACGCGCACGAGGCCGGCGTGGACGAACCGGACCTGGTCAAGACCGACGGCGAGCGCGTCGTCACGGTGGCCGACGGCAGGCTGCGGGTGGTCGACGCGGCCGACCGGCGGGTCACCGCCACCCTCGACCTGCCCGGCGGCCACGCCTCCCAGTTGCTGCTGCACGGCGACCGGGCACTCGTGGTCGGCTCACCGGCGATGGCGATGCCGGGGTGGGGCGTCACGGACCTGCCCGCCACCGACCCCGTCGGGCAGGGCTCCTCGATCACCCTGGTCGACCTCGCGGGGCAGGCCCGGGTGCTGGGCTCGCTGACCGTCACGGGCCGGTTCGTCGACGCCCGGCAGACCGGTGACGTGGTGCGCGTGGTGACGCACTCCGCGCCCCGCCTCGGGTGGGTGTACCCGACGGACGGCGGGGAGGTGGCGCGGTCGCTGATCCGGAACCGGGAGATCGCGGCGACCGCGCCGATCGAGGCGTGGCTGCCGCGCTACGAGCTGACCGGCGCCGACGGGGCCCGCACGGAGGGCCCGCTGGTGGCCTGCGACCGGCTCAGCCACCCGGTCGAGCACCCGGCCACGTCGGTGCTGTCGGTGCTCACCTTCGACTTCCCCGGCGAGCTGGGTTCCGGCGACGCGGTGGCGATCACCGCCGACGGCGACACCGTCTACGGCACCGGCGCGTCCCTCTACGTGGCCGACGACCACCGGCTGCGGCCGTCGGCGCGCGGCGCGGCCACCGCGTTCCCGACCACCGCGATCCACCAGTTCGACACCTCCCGGCCCGGCCCGCCCGAGCACGTCGCGTCCGGTGAGGTCCCCGGCGCGCTGCTCAACCAGTACGCGCTGTCCGAGCACGACGGGCACCTGCGCGTCGCCACCACGACGTCCGAACCGGGGCCCGTGGCCCGCAACTCCGCGCCGCGCGAGGTCGCCACGCAGAGCTCGGTGACCGTGCTCCGGCGCGCGGGCAAGGCGTTCGAGCAGGTCGGCAAGCTCGACGGGCTCGGCGTGGGCGAGCAGATCTACAGCGTGCGGTTCGCCGGCCCGGTCGGCTACGTGGTCACCTTCCGGCAGGTCGACCCGCTCTACACGCTGGACCTGTCCGACCCGGCGGACCCGCGCCGGGTCGGCGAGCTGAAGATCACCGGCTACTCGGCCTACCTGCACCCGGCGGGCGACGGGCGGTTGATCGGCGTCGGCCAGGAGGCCACCGCGCGCGGGCGGACCACCGGCACACAGGTCTCCCTGTTCGACGTGTCCGACCCGGCCGCGCCCGCCAAGGTCGCGGGCCACCACCTGCCGGGCGCGTACTCGGAGGTCGAGTTCGACCCGCACGCGTTCCTGTTCTGGGACGACCTGGTGGTCCTGCCGGTGGTCGACGAGCGGACCAGCGGCCTGCTGGTGCTGCGGCTGGACGGCGCCGGGTTCTCCCCGCTGGGCACGGTTCGGCACGGGGGCGCGGACGTCGACCCCGGTCCCCGGCGGGCGCTGGTGATCGGCGAGGAGCTGTGGACGGTGTCCGCGGCGGGCGCGGGCGTCCACGGCCTCGCCGACCTCGGTCAGCGGGCGTGGGTGCCGTTCACCTGAGCTGGTCGTGCAGCAGGCGGTGCGCCAGCACCGTGCCGCCCGCCATCGCCGCCGGCAGCACCACCAGGGCGGCCAGCGGCACCAGGCACAGCAGGTAGGCGGGCACGGCGAAGCCGAGCGTCACCGCCCGCCGCCTGCGCAGCACCTGCCTGCGCACCTTGAGGTCCAGGCCGCGCCGGGTGAACGGGATCGCGGTCAGCTCGATGCTCAGCAGCGTGGCGTTCACGCACACCGCGAGCACCGGCACCACCGTCTGCCCCAGCACCGGGATGAACCCGGCGATGAACAGCGGGACCGCGCACAGCACGGCCAGTCCCACCAGCAGCAGCCCGTCCCGCGCGCCCATCGCGGCCGACCGCAGCCACGTCACCTGCTCGGCCTCGGGCACGCCGCCGAGGTGCCGGTCCTCGACGGTCTCCGCGATGTGCTCGTAGAAGGGGCCGCCGATGATCAGCGTGATGGCGGTGAACAGCAGCAGCCCGACGGCCACGAACGCGCCGATCACGCCGAACCCGGCGGCGAACCGGGTGACCGCCCGCACCGTCTCGTTCCAGTCGTCGGCGAACGGCGTGAGCCAGGCGGCGATGTCGTCGACCCACACCGCGAGCCCGACCAGGCCACCGATCAGCAGCACCGTGGTGAGCAGCGCCGGGATCGCCCCGATCAGCAACAGCTTGGGCGACCGGAACACCAGCCCGAACCCCTGGCCGAGCAACCCCACACCGGTCGAGAAGTCCCGCAGCGCCCTCATCACGGCCGGGAGCATAGCCGCGCGGACCGGGCGGGAGGGACGTACCGGACCGGACTCCCGGTGTGCGGAGCCTCACCGCCGGGCGACGGGGCCGGGTCCTGGGGCAGGGTCGCGGGGCCGGCTGCCGGGGCGGGGCGTCGGGGCCGGGTCGCGTTCCGGCCGGGGCCGGGACTCCCGCAACGGCGGTGTGCCGGGCCGGGGAGCGGTGCCAGGATTCGGGATCTGCCCGTGGGAGGGGTCGACCATGCCACCGCACCACGACGGCCCGACCGCCGGCCGCCCCGCACCGACCCGCACCCCGGGACCGCTGCCGCCGCTGCCGCCGTCGCTGTGGGAGAGCCGCGAGGTCCGGCAGGCGGTGCGGGACCAGGCCCCGGGAGCCGTGGTGGCGGCGGCCCGGCGCGCGCACGGGCTGCGCCAGGACGAGCTGGGCGCGCTCGCCGGGTTCTCCCAGTCGGCCGTCTCCCGGTTGGAGTCGGGCAGCGACATCGCCTTCGACCTGCGCGTGCTGCGCCCGCTCCAACGGCTGCTGGGCATCCCGGCCGCCCTGCTGGGCCTGGCCGACGAGGGCGCCGTGCCGGACGCCGGGCCCGCGCGGCGGGTCCCGCCGGGGTTCGCCGACGCGCTCGACGGCTGGTCGGCGCGGACGCCGACGCGCTGAGGGCGTCGACCGGCCCGGGGTGTCCGCTGACCGCACGCGTATGCGTCTGCCGCATACGGGGGCTCCGATTCGGCATCGGCCCGGGGGCGCGGTCGCCGCGCCGTCCCAGGATGGCGGGGTGACCGACGCGGGTCCCACGAGGGGAGTTGGTGGTTGACGTGAACGGCTCCCAGCGGGCCGAGGAGCCCGTGCTCCTCGTGCGCAGGCGCGGCGGCCCGACCGACGGGTGGGGGAACGGCTGCCACCTCGTGCCGCTGCCCGACGGCACCCGCTCCGCGCTGGTGGCGCTGTGCGGCGAGCGGATCGACGTCGGCACAGCGGAGCTGCTGCCCGAACCGGACGGCGTGCCCTGCGTGGCCTGCCTGGTGATCGGGGTCCCGATCGCGGGCGACTGACGTGGAAGGGCCCCGGACCGGTGCGGTCCGGGGCCCTGTCCGGCCGCAGGGGTCAGCGGCGCCGGCGGAAGCTGAGGGAACGCGCGCCGGAGCCCACACCCGCCAGGTGCAGGGCGACGCAGAGCAGGCCGGCGAAGAGCAGCGCGCCGCTGTCCATCACGCCGAGCGAGGCGCCGGCGAGGTCCAGCAGGAACGCCAGGCCGAAGATGACCGCGGCGATGATCGCAAGCACGTGAGCCTCCCGGGGAGAGTTGTCGACCCCGAATTACCCGGCCCCAACCGCGCCGAAGCAGGCATTCGGACCAATTTGGAGCCCCGGGGTTGCGGCCGGTGGCCCTGCTCCGGGCGGCTCGTGGCGGTTCCGGCCGATCGGGTCGGTGCTCCCCCCCGGCGCGGCCCCGATCAGCCCCCGGTCAACCTCGGCACGCCGTCGCCCGAGGCGGCCCAGGCCACCAGCCCGGCCACGTCCACCCCGTGCGGCGGTTCCTCGCGGTAGGGCTCGATGTTGCGGGCGCCGCGGGTCAGCAGCGCCGAGGCCCCGGACGGGTTGCCGCGCGCGGCGTGCGTCAGGCCGACGGCCAGTTGCGCCAGGCCGCGCCAGAGCTCGCGCTCCGGTTCGGGCGCCACCTTCCAGGCGTCCTCCAGCACCTCGTGGGCGTGGAACGGGCGGCCGGTGTCGAGCAGCCGCTGGGCCTCGGCCAGGGCTTCGGCGGGCGGGCGCGGCACGCCCTCGGGTTGGCGCTCCACCCCGGGATCGCCGTAGGGCAGGGGGCGGCCGAGGCCGTCGCGCGGTCGCGCGTTGCGGGCCCGGCCCTGCTCGTCCCGGTCGCGCGGGCTGGTCGACATGCCTTGATCGTGGCACGAACCCGGCCCGAGCGGGGAACGGCGCGGCCGGGGAACGCGGAAGTCCACTTCGGACCGCCCGGTGGAAGGTCCGAAGTGGACGACGCGATCGGGTCGACCGGCCGGTGGGGTCAGACCCCGGCGATCGACTGGATCCACGACCGGTACCGCGTGACGTTGGTGTACGCGGTGGTGGTCTGCCGGTCGCTGGTGGAGGCCACGCCGACCTGCGCGCCGCCGGCCATCATCGGGCCGCCGGAGTCGCCGCCCGCCGTGATGCCGTTGCCGCGCCGGGCGCAGATGGCCGAGCCGCCGTAGGCGTCGGTGCACCCGCCGGTCACCGTCACGGTGGCGACCTTCAGGTACTGCGACTGGCAGTTGGCCTCCGAGCCGCACTGGGACGTGGCGCCCCAGCCGTAGACCTGCACGGACTGGCCCACGGTGACCGAACCGGCCGCGCCGAGCCGCGCGTAGGTCCCGGGCACGGAGCGGTCCAGCCGGACCAGCGAGAGGTCCGACGAGTGGTTGTAGGTCTGCACGCCGTTGGCCACCGTGCCGCCGCTGCCCTGGTCGAGGCTGCCGATCCGGAACGACAGCCCGCCACCGCTCACGCAGTGCTTCGCGGTGAGGATCCACGTCGGGGCGATGATGGTCGCGCTGCACGTCTGCCGGCCGTTCGAGAACAGCCGGGCCGCCCACGGGGCGTTGCTCGCGTAGCCGCCGCCGATGATGTACGGCGTGACCTCGCCGCCCGGCGCCGGGGCCGCCGAGCCGTTGGGCGCCAGGGTGAGCAGGGAGAGCAGCGCGGCTGCGAGCGCGGGGACCAGCCTGGTGAGTCGCAAGGGTTCCTCGTTTCCGAAGACACGCGATTTCTCGCGCACAGGGTGTCTTGGGTCACGGAATTCGTACCACTCGATCGGGTGAGTTGGGATATATCGAAAGAGTCATAACGTGAGCGCCATGCTCGTCGAACTGGCCATCGGGGACGCGTACGGCGCGGGCTTCGAGTACGCCGACCCGGACTACGTGACCAGGCACAACACCCTCGCCGGCTACGTGCGCAACCCCCGGCACCCGCGGCTCGCGCCCGGCCACTACACCGATGACACCCAGCTGACCCTGGCGCTGGCCGAACTGCTCGTCTCGGGGGAGCCGTGGACGCGGGAGACCGTCGCCGAGGCGTTCGTGACCGCGTTCCACCGCGATCCGCGCGAGGGTTACGCGCGGGGTTTCCACGCATTCCTGGGCACCGTGCGGACGGGGGAGGAGTTCCTCGCGCGCATCCGCCCGGACAGCGACAAGAGCGGCGCGGCCATGCGGACCGCGCCGCTCGGGCTGCTGCCGACCCCCGCCGACGTGCTGCACCACACCGACGTGCAGGCCCGGGTCACGCACGACACCCCGGACGGCGTGGCCGCGGCGCGGGCCGCCGCGCTCGCCGTGCACTACTGCGACCGCGGCCTGGGTCCGGTGGCGTCGGTCGGCGCGTGGGTCGCCGACCGGCTCGGCTCCCCGGTCTGGGCGCGGCCGTGGCGGGGACCGGTCGGCCCGAAGGGCGTGGCGAGCACGCGGGCGGCGCTGACCGCGCTGGCCGCCGGCGGCACGCTGAGCGGGGTGCTGCGGGCGTGCGTCGCCTTCACCGGCGACGTGGACACGGTCGCGACCATCGCCCTGGCCGCCGCCTCGCGGTCGGCCGAGGTCGTCCCGGACCTGCCACCGGTCCTGGTGGCCGGCCTGGAGAACGGCGCGTACGGCCGCGACCACCTCGCCGCCGTGGACGCCCGGCTGCCGTAGTGCCCGACCGGCTCGACCGGCTCGACCGGCTCGACCGGCTCCGCGTGCCACGCGCCCGGCGCGCGAACGCCCGGTCGACGGGCTCACCGCGAGCCCGTCGACCGGGCGCTCCTCGTCCCGCGGGACGTCGGGGGCGCGACGCCGCCCGCGCGGTGTCAGCCCGCGCGGGTGATCGGCATCAGCGGTCGCGCGTCCGTGGTCAGGAAGTCGGTGATCAGCGACGCGCACAGCTCCGGCCGCTCGAACAGCATCAGGTGCGAGGTGCCCGGCAGCACCGCGAGCTGCGCGCCCGCGACGCCCCGGTACATCGCCACGGTGTGCTCCAGGTGCACGATGTCGTCGTCGCTGCCCAGCACGAGCGTCGGCGCGGTGATCGCGGCCAGGTCCACCACCTCGTCGGAGTTCGCCGCCCGCGCGTACTTCTCCACCACCACCGGCAGGTGGTCCCGCCCGTCCGGCGACACCTCCGCGTACCGGTCGGCCAGCTCGGCGGGCAGCTCACCGCCCGGCTGCGGCAGGAACACCCAGCCGTCCCTGGCGAACGCGGTGTTCAGCACGACCAGCCTGCGCACCAGGTCCGGCCGCCGCTGCGCCAGGCCCAGCGCCACCACGCCGCCCGCGCTGAAGCCGACCAGGTGCGCCGGCCCGCCGACCACCCGCTCCAGGAACGCCGCCAGGTCGCCCGCCAGCACGTCGAGCTCCACCGGTCCCGGCACGTCCGGCGTGCGCCCGTGCCCGCGCCGGTCGACGGTGTGCACGCGGAACCGGTCCGCCAACCGCGCC
The DNA here is from genome assembly GCF_042658445.1 of Saccharothrix lopnurensis. Classification (NCBI taxonomy): domain Bacteria; kingdom Bacillati; phylum Actinomycetota; class Actinomycetes; order Pseudonocardiales; family Pseudonocardiaceae; genus Saccharothrix; species Saccharothrix lopnurensis. The sequence continues at coordinate 208,564 of NZ_JBHSQO010000005.1, forward strand.
AGGTTCGGCCCGAACTCCCGCGAGTCGCTGAACCCGCCGTGCAGCAGCACCACGGGCTCACCCCCGCCGCGCACCTCGTGCCACGTGCGCACACCGTTCACGTCTTCGTACACCGGTCCTCCTCGAAAAGGGCTTCACCCCCTGTTACGGGAGCCGGCGGGCAAACTCATCGGCAAACCGAAGATCGGGAACAGCCCGTCCCCGAGGCAGGTGGTCGACCCCACCTGCCACCCACCCGAGAACTCCACCAGCACCAGCGCGAACGGCCGGTACCCGCCCCGCTCGTCCGGCCGGTACTGGCCGAACGCGGGCACGCCGTTCGCCCACGTCCGCACCACCCGCGCGTCCTCGCACCCGCTGCCGCCGGCGGACAGCGCCGCCGCGATGTCGGCCTTCCCCCGCAGCCACCACGTGAACGGCGGCATGGTCATCGTGGCGTCCTCGTGCAGCAACGACACCAGCGCCGGCACGTCGTGCCGCTCGAAGGCCGCCGCGTACCGCTCCAGCAGGTCCTCGTCGACCGGGCCCAGCGGTTCCGGCCGGCGGTCGGCGATCCCGGCGCGGGCCCGCTGCAACGCGCTGTTCACCGACGCGACCGTGGTGTCCAGCAACCGCGCCACCTCGGCCGCGCGCCAGCACAGCACGTCCCGCAGGAGCAGCACCGCCCGCTGGCGGGGCGGCAGGTGCTGGAGCGCGGCCACGAACGCCAGCCGCACGCTCTCGCGTCCCACCACGACCTGGTCGGCGGGCAGCACCCGCTCGTCCGGGACGGGCCCCACCCACGCCGACGCGGGCAGCGGCTCGCCCAGCGGGGAACCCGGGGCCGACGGCGAGGTCAGGTCCATCGCCACGGCCCGCCGCCGCGCGCTGCGCAGCACGTCCAGGCACACGTTGGTGGCGATCGCGTAGAGCCAGGCCCGGAGCGTGCCGCGAGCCGGGTCGTAGGTCCCGCGCCAGGCCCGCACGAACGTCTCCTGCACCGCGTCCTCGGCCTCGAACGGCCCGCCCAGCATCCGGTAGCAGTAGCCGGTCAGCTCGACCCGGTGCGCCTCGAACTCCACCACGCCAAGGTAGACGCCGAGGTAGACTCCGGGGTGGCGCCCTCGACCCCTCGGTGCGACCCCCACGCGTGGCACGACCGCGTTTCGCCCGTCCCACGACTCCCCGAGGACCCCCGTGCCACGCACCTTCGCCGGCTCGCCCGTCCGCGACCTGCTCGCGCTCACCGCCCGCCCCGAGGTGATCTCGTTCGCGGGCGGCCTGCCCGCGCCCGAGCTGTTCGACGTCGAGGGCCTGCGCGCGGCGTTCGACCGGGCGGTGTCGCGCCGCTCCCTCCAGTACTCGCCCACCGAGGGCGACCCCGACCTGCGCGCCCTGGTCGCCGACCGGCTCACCCGGCGCGGCCTGCCCACCGGCGTGCCCGACCTGCTCGTCACCACCGGCTCCCAGCAGGCGCTGATCCTGGTGGCGACCGCCCTGCTGGAGCCCGGCGCGGTGGTCGCGGTCGAGGAGCCCACCTACCTCGCGGCGCTCCAGTGCTTCGGGCTCGCGGGCGCCCGGCTGGTGCCCGTCGCGTCCGACGAGCGCGGCGTGGACCCCGACGCGCTGGCCGACGTGGTCGAGCGCGAGCGGCCCGAGCTGCTGTACCTGGTGCCCACGTTCGCCAACCCGACCGGCCGCACGCTGGACGCCGGGCGGCGGCGGGCGATCGCGGAGCTGGCCGACCGCCACGGCCTGTGGGTGGTCGAGGACGACCCGTACGGCGAGCTGCGCTACCGGGGCGAACCGGAACCCGCGCTGGCGTCGTTCAGCGACCGGGTGATCCACCTCGGCAGCTTCTCCAAGGTCGGCGCGCCGGGCCTGCGGCTGGGCTGGCTGCGCGCGCCCGGGTCGATCATGCGCACGCTGGTGGTCGTCAAGCAGGCGACGGACCTGCACACCTCCGCCGTCGACCAGGCCGCGGCGGCGGCCTACCTGGCGGCCAACGACCTCGACGCGCACATCGGCCGCCTGTGCGCGGCCTACCGGGAGCGGCGGGACGCGATGATCGCGGCGCTGCCGGGCACCGTGCCGGCGGGCACGCGGTGGACCGACCCGGACGGCGGGATGTTCGTGTGGCTGACCCTGCCCGGCGGGGTGGACACCGCGGAGCTGGTGCACGAGGCGCTGGCGCGGGACGTGGCGTTCGTGCCGGGCGCGTCGTTCCACGCGGTCACCCCGGACCACTCGACCCTGCGGTTGTCGTTCACCACCAACACGCCCGAGCGGATCGCCGAGGGGATGCGCCGGCTCGCGTCGGTGTTCTGACCGCGCGGTGTTCCGACCGCGCGGGACCCCGGCCCCCGGGCCGGGGTCACCCCGCCGGTTCGCCGTCGTGCACGACGTCCGCCCGCAGGTCCGACCCCGCCGCCGCCCGGACGCCGCGGACCGCCAGCCGGTCCGCGCGCTCGTTCTCCGGGTGCCCCGCGTGGCCCTTCACCCAGTGCCACTCGACCCGGTGCGGCGCGGCGGCGGCGTCCAACCGCTGCCACAGGTCGACGTTCTTGACCGGCTGCCGCCCGGAGGTGAGCCACCCGTTGGCCTTCCACCTGGCCAGCCACGAGAGCACGCCGTTGCGCACGTAGGTGCTGTCGGTGTAGATCCGCACCGAGGACGGCCGCTTGAGCGTCTCCAGCGCCTGGATCGGCGCCATCAGCTCCATCCGGTTGTTGGTGGTGGCCGACGACTCACCCCCGAACAGGTCGCGCTCGTGCGCCCCGTACCGCAGCACCGCGCCCCACCCGCCGGGACCGGGGTTCCCGCTGCACGCGCCGTCGGTGTAGATCTCGACCACCTGCTCCACGCGAGGACCATACCCACCGCGGGATCCGTTCGCGGGCGAGTCCGCGCGCCCGCCCGCGCGGTTGATTCCCGTACCGCCGGGCCCGCGTCGTGCCCTGGCCTGGCTCGCGGTCAGCGTCACGTTCGCGTTCGCCGAGGTCCTGTTCGCCCCGCTGTCCACGGCCGCTGCCGCGGCCGTCGGGCGCGCAGGGGCGGGCGAGCGCGCTGTTCCAGCTCTCCTGGGCGATCCCGGCGGTCGGCGGCCCGCGCTGTTCACCGCCCTGCTGGCGGCGGGCGCCCCGGTGCTGTGGACGACCCTGGCCCTGACCTCGGCCGCCGCCGTGCCCGCGGTCCGGCGGCTGCGGCGGTCGCCGACCCTCGGCCTGCACACCGCGCCCGCCCCGGTCGCGCGCCGTCCCGTTCGGGAACCGTGAGTCGTCCCTTCCGGAACCCCGGGCCGTCCCGCCCGACCTTCAGACCACCCCGCCCGACCCCGCGTCGTCCCGCCCGGGACCCGGAGCCGGCCCCGCCCTACCCCGGGCCGTCCCGCCCTACCCCGGGCCGTCCCGCCCTACCCCCGGGCCGTCCCGCCCGGGAACCCCGGACGGGACGGCCCGGGGCTCAGTTCCCGCGCCGCAGCAACGCGTTCGCCCCCACCGCGGCCACCACGCCGCAGCAGCCCAGGCCCAGCACCACCACCCGCAGCGCCTCGGTGAAGCCGTCCCCGACCAGGTGCCCGCCGCTCAGCGCCGTCAGCACCGAGCCGGCGGTGGCCAGCGCGACGGTCTCGGTGGTCAGGCGCGCGGTGTTGAACAGCCCCGCGGCCGTGCCCGCCCGGTCGACCGGCGCGCTGGAGACGGCCAGCCCGTCGACCACGCCGGTGGTGAGGCCGACCCCCGTGCCGACCAGCAGCAGCGACAGCCACGGCGGACCCGCCGGGCCGGTGGCGACCAGCGAGACCACGCCGACCGAGGCCACCAGGACCGCGCCGGTCGCCAGCAGGCGCGGCGACCGCCGGGCCACCGCCGCGCCCGGACCGGGCAGCAGGACGGACGGGACGGTGAGCACGAGCATCCACAGCCCGGCCCGCGCCGGCTCCAGCCCGACGACGTCGATCAGGTACGACGGCAGGTAGACCAGCAGCGGGACCAGCAGGCCCATCAGGGCGGCCGCCACCAGCGAGTACCCCAGGAAGGCCCGGTCGCGCAGCAGCGCGAGGTCGAACACCGGCGCGGACCGGCGGCGCTCGACCCGCACGAACCCGACCGCGCCCCCGACCGCGACCGCGCCGACCGCGAGCACCGCCGGGTGGGCGGGACCGAGCGCGGGTGCCTCGACGAACACCCAGATCACCGCGCCGAGCCCGAGCGTGAACAGGACCCCGCCGAGCCAGTCGACCTCCCCGCGCCCGGCACCCGGCCCGGCGGGCAGGGCCGGGCACAGCAGCAGCGCCAGGGCCGCGAGCACCGCCGGCACCCCGAACACGGCCCGCCAGCCCACCGCGTCGACGAGGAAGCCCGAAATCGTCGGCCCGAACGCCAACCCGGCGCCCAGGACGGTGCCCAGCGCCCCGAACACGCGGGTGCGCGCCGCGCCGTCGAACGTCGCCGCCAGCAGGGACTGCCCGGTCGCGGTGGCCACCGCGGCACCGGTCCCGGCGAGCAGGCGGGCGGCCACGAGCACGCCGACGTCCCGCGCGAGGGCGCACAGCACGCTGCCGACGAGGAACGCGGCGACCCCGGCGACGTAGGGGCGGCGCCTGCCCAGCCGGTCCGCGAGCGAGCCGCCGAAGGCCAGGAACGCGGCGAAGCACAGGTTGTAGCCGGTGACGACCCACTGGGCGCCGGTCGGGGAGGCCCCCAGGTCACCGGTGAGGTCGGGCAGCGCCACCGAGGCGCCGGTGATGGTCAGGGGGAAGGAGGACAGGGCCGGCAGGACGGCCGCCGGCACGAGGAAGCGGCGGTTCACCCCGACCACCGGTCCGAGGTGGGGCGGGAACGGGTTCGCAAGGCGGAGCTCCGGGAATCGTCAACGGAGCCGGGGCAGCGCGAAGGGCCACACCGGCGAGGACTTCGCGGGCGCGGCGACGCTGCTCTTACGACCTGGGGTTCACGCCGCCGCTGAGGACGGCCACCCTGTCCGAGGCGGGCACGGGTCGATCGTAGGGGGAACCGGTTCGCCGCCGAACCGGTTTTGCCGGGGCGGGGCTCACCCCGCCGCGGCGATGCCGGCGGGACCCTCCCGGCGTGCACGAGGTTGCCGTCCGGCGCGCCGCGGCGGCTGGTCCGGCAGGCGAGGTCCTCGGCCGGGTCGGTCCGCCCCACCCTGCCCGCGAACAGCGAGTCACCTGAATGGGCAATAGGTCAGCCGGATGTAGCTCATCGTGCTACGCAGGGCTACGCTAGGTCGGTGAAGGTCATCAGTCAACGGGAGTTCCGCAACAACTCCGCTGCGGTCATGGACGCGGTCGAGGCTGGGGAGACGTACCACGTCACCCGCAACGGCGTGGAGATCGCCGAGGTCCGTCCGCTGCCCCGTCGTCGGCGCCTGACCGCCGAGGAACTGGTCGAGCGGCACCGGAAGCTCCCGAAGGTCGATCACGGCCTCATGCGGCGTGAAGCCGACGAGTTGTTCGGCTCCGAAGACCGGATCGGTGACGACGACCCGTGGGAGCGCAGCCGTGGCTGACCGGCACGAGTCGGGCGTGCTGGACACCTGCACGTACATCGACCTCGGACTACTGGACCCGGCGGTGCTGCCGGAGGTCCCCGAGTTGACCGCGATCACCCTGGCCGAGCTGCACCAGGGTGTGGCGATGGCCAAGGATGCCGCGGCGCGGGCGGTGCGGACCGAGAAGCTGGGGGCGGCGATCGCCGAGTTCGAGCCGTTGCCCTTCGACGGTCAGGCCGCGGCTCGCTTCGGCACGCTGGTGGCGCTGACCCTCGCAGCGAAGCGCGACCCGAAACCGCGCCGGCTGGACCTGATGATCGCCGCCATCGCCTCGACCCGAGGTCTGCCGCTCTACACCCGCAATGCCAAGGACTTCGCCGGACTCGACGGCATGGTCCAGATCGTCGAGGTGTGAGAAGTGCGGCTGGTGAGCTCCGCTCGGGCTCACCAGCCGCGTGAGCGCCACTCGTCCAGGTGAGGACGTTCACTCCCAAGAGTGGAATCGTCCCCATGTCCCGGGTAGAACCACGTCTCGTCCGGCAGCACGTCGAAGATCCGCGCCGACACGTCGTCGATCAACGAGGCGAAGTCCTCCGGTGACGCCGTCCGCCCCACCCCACCCGGGAACAGCGAGTCCCCGGTGAACAGGTGCGGACGACCGCCCGGGTCCCGGTACAGCAGCGCGATCGACCCCGGCGTGTGGCCGCGCAGGTGGACCACCTCCAGCGGCACCTCCCCGACCCGCACCACGTCACCGTGCTCCACCAGCACGTCCGGCGGCACCGGCAGCACCCCCGCGTCCAGCGCGTGCGCCACCGTGTTCGAGCCGTTCGCGCCCGCGACCGCCCCCAGCGCCCCCCAGTGGTCCGCGTGCTGGTGCGTGGTGACCACGGTCTTCAGCCTGGGCCGCTCCGAGGAGTGCCCGATCAGGTCCGACAGGCGCCGCGGGTCGGCCGCCGCGTCGACGAGGAGGGCCTCGTCGGTCGCGCGGCACACCAGCAGGTACGCGTTGTTGTCCATCGGGCCCACCGAGACCTTGGTGATGGTCAGCGCGTCGAGGGTGCGCCGGGCCGCCGGGCCGTCCGGTGACACGTGCCCCGTGTAGTCCTCTAGTACGTCCACAGTGGCCGACCGTAGTCGACCCGGCACACCCTTCAGGACCCGCACAGGTCGATCCCTTAGTCTTGGTAACGACCCCCGCCGCTCCGCAGATGTCGTTCGAATGGGGTTTTCCACCTCGTGCCTACCAAACGCCGGATCAACTGGGACGTGCTGCGCGTCCTGGCCGTCCTCTGTGTGATCCTCCAGCACGCCACCCACGCGGGACCGGCGGCCCACCCCGAGATCAGCGCCCCCTCGTTCGCCTTCTCCCTGGAGTTCGGCGCGAGCGCGCTCGTGGTCATCTCCGCCTTCTTCGCCTGCGCGGGCCTGGCCAAGGGCGAACCGGCCCGCTTCCTGCGCAACCGCCTGGCCCGCCTGTTCCCCGCCTACCTCGCCGCCGCGGTCTTCACCTACGCCCTGGTCCGGTTGGCCGCCCCGCCGGACTGGAGCCACGCCGGGCCGCGCGACCTGCTGCTCAACGCGCTGATGCTCCAGAACTGGTTCCCCGGCGTGAACCTGATCGACCACTCCTACTGGACCCTCCCGGTGCAGGTCACCGGCTTCGTCGCGGGCGCGCTGCTGGCCTCCCGGCTGCGGGGCGGGGCGCTCAAGGCCCTGCTGTGGACGCTCGTCGTCGCCCCCCTCGTCCTGCGGGAGCAGGCCGCCGAACCCGGTCTGCTCAACACCCTCTACAACGGCCTGGGCGCGCACCGCGGCCAGCTGTTCGCCATCGGCGTCGGCATCTGGCTGTGGTCCCGCTCACGGCTCGGCGACCACCACCTGTTCGCCCTGCTCACCTGCGCCCTGCTGGCCCAGGCCACGCACACCGAGGACCTGCGCTCGACCATCGGCCTGGGCGTGGTCCTGATCGGTGTGTGCGCGGCCGCGGGCGGCCCCGACTGGGACGTCGCCCCCGTGCGCGCGCTGCGCCGGCCCATCAGGTGGCTGGCGGGCATCTCCTACGGCGTCTACCTCGTGCACCAGGAGATCGGCTACTTCGTCATGGTGCGGGTGGCCTCGGTCACCCCGGGCCCGCTGGTGGAGCTGGCCGCGTTCACCACCTCCGCCGTCGTGCTGGGCTGGCTGCTGACCGCGCTCGTGGAACGCCCCGCCTACCGCGCCCTCACGGCGAACCGCCGCCCCGCCGTGGTCGGCCTGCTGCTCGCCGCTCAGAGCCAGCTGGGCAGCGCCGGCGCGGCCCCGGTCAACCGCTCGCCGCTGTGGCGGCCGGTCAGCCACCCCAGCACGTCGGCCGCCGCGCCGCTGACCAGCGGCGAGCCCTCGCCCGCCGAGCCCGCCGAGCCCGCCGGGCCGAGCGCCCAGTCCCGCTGACGGCCGTCCGGGAACTCGACCTCGATCCGCACCTCCGGCGTCCCGGGCTGGTCCGCGTAGTGGGCGGCGGCGTCCTCCAGGAAGCCCTCGACCAGCTCGGGCGGCAGGTCGGCGAACCCCACCCCGCGGTCGAGGTCGACCAGGTGGACCCACACCTCGCGCAGCCGCAGCCACGGCACCCGGTGCGCGCGGAACAGCCCCAGGCGCGGGTGGTCGACCTCGGCCTCCCACGCCCCGGTCGGCAGGTCGCGCGCGTAGGCGGCGAACCGCTGGCACGCCGCGTCCAGGTCCGCCCGCAGCAGCTGCGGCAGCCGGCCCGAGCCCTCCTCGATGTCGGCGTCCCGGTCGGCCCGGCTCAGGTACATGGGGTGCTCGACCCCGGTCTTCGCCCACGTCAGGAGGTTGACCAGGGCATCCGCGTTGCGCGCCAGGTGCGTCACCACGTGGCCCCGGCTCCAGCCGGGCAGCAGGCTCGGCCCGCGCAGGTCGAGCTGGTCGAGCTCGGCCACCACCCCGTACAGCGCCTCGGTGGCCCGCGCCACCTCGGCCAGCCCGGCGGCCGCGTCCTGCACCGCGTCCCGCGCCGCGCCCGGCTGCCCGCCCCGCGCCGCGGCGGACTGCTCGCGCGGCGCGGGTACGCTCGCCTGGGCGGATCGGACCTGTGCGGCATCAGTGAAGCTCATGGGCACCCCATCCCGCGTCTATGCGGCCGAACGGCCTATCGTCCCAGCGTAGGGGCGGCGACTACCCCTTGGTAGACCCGTTGGCGGCACGATCGCGGGAACTCGCCCACCCAGTCTTTGTCGGTGCCCGCACCTAGCATGGTGCACGCCCTCCCCGACAGACCCGGCCCGGTGGGTCCGATACGCTGCTTCGAACACCTGTTCGGGGGAAGGTCAAAAACCGAAGGGAAACGTTGTGGCCGACCGGCTCGTCGTTCGCGGGGCACGCGAGCACAACCTGCGGGGGGTGGACCTCGACCTGCCGAGGGACAGCCTCATCGTGTTCACCGGGCTGTCCGGCTCGGGCAAGTCCAGCCTCGCCTTCGACACGATCTTCGCCGAGGGCCAGCGGCGCTACGTCGAGTCGCTGTCGGCCTACGCCCGCCAGTTCCTCGGGCAGATGGACAAGCCGGACGTCGACTTCATCGAGGGCCTCTCGCCCGCGGTCTCCATCGACCAGAAGTCGACCAGCCGCAACCCGCGCTCGACCGTGGGCACCATCACCGAGGTCTACGACTACCTGCGCCTCCTCTACGCCCGCGCGGGCAAGCCGCACTGCCCCACCTGCGGCGAGGCGATCAGCAAGCAGACCCCGCAGCAGATCGTCGACCAGGTGCTCGCCATGGAGCAGGGCACCAAGTTCCAGGTCCTGGCCCCGGTCATCCGCGGCCGCAAGGGCGAGTACGTCGACCTGTTCGCCAACCTCCAGTCGCAGGGCTACTCGCGCGCCAAGGTCGACGGCGCGGTCTACGCGCTGGGCGAGGTGCCCAAGCTCAAGAAGCAGGAGAAGCACCACATCGCGGTGGTCATCGACCGCCTGGCGGTGAAGGCGAGCGCCAAGCAGCGCCTGACCGACTCCGTGGAGACCGCGCTGCGGCTGGCCGACGGCCTGGTCGAGCTGGAGTTCGTCGACGTGGCGGAGACCGACCCGGGCCGGGTGCGGGGCTTCTCCGAGAACCTGGCCTGCCCCAACGGCCACCCGCTGGCGATCGAGGACCTGGAGCCCCGGTCGTTCTCCTTCAACTCGCCCTACGGCGCGTGCCCCACGTGCACCGGCATCGGCGTGCGCAAGGAGGTCGACCCGGAGCTGGTCGTGCCGGACGACGAGCTGTCGCTGGCCGAGGGCGCGATCGCGCCGTGGGCCTCGGGGCAGACCGCCGAGTACTTCACCCGCCTGCTGGAGTCGCTGGGCCTGACCATCGGCTTCCGCATGGACACGCCGTGGCGGCAGCTGCCCGCCAAGGTCCAGAAGGCGATCCTGCACGGCATCGACGAGCAGGTGAACGTCCGCTACAAGAACCGCTACGGCCGCGAGCGCTCGTACTACGCGAACTACGAGGGCGTCATCCCGTTCCTGGAGCGCCGCCAGGAGCAGACCGAGTCCGAGTACATGCGCGAGAAGTACGAGGGCTACATGCGGGAGGTGCCGTGCCCGGTGTGCCGGGGCACGCGCCTGAAGCCGGAGATCCTGGCCGTCACGCTGCACCACCGGACCAAGGGCGACCGGTCGATCGCCGAGGTCTGCTCGATGTCGGTGGCCGAGTGCTCGGACTTCCTCGACGGGCTGGAGCTGGCCAAGCGCGAGTCGATGATCGCGGGCGCGGTGCTCAAGGAGATCCAGGCCCGCCTGCGCTTCCTGCTCGACGTGGGCCTGAACTACCTGTCGCTGGACCGCGCCTCGGGCACCCTGTCCGGCGGCGAGGCGCAGCGCATCCGGCTGGCCACGCAGATCGGCTCCGGCCTGGTCGGCGTGCTGTACGTGCTGGACGAGCCGTCGATCGGCCTGCACCAGCGCGACAACCACCGGCTGATCGAGACCCTGACGCGCCTGCGCGACCTGGGCAACACGCTGATCGTGGTCGAGCACGACGAGGACACGATCCGCACCTCCGACTGGGTGGTCGACATCGGTCCCGGCGCGGGTGAGCACGGCGGCCACGTCGTGCACAGCGGCACCTACGAGACCCTGCTGAAGAACAAGAAGTCGATCACCGGCGCCTACCTGTCCGGGCGCGAGGAGATCCCGATGCCCGCCGTCCGCCGCCCGGTGGACCGCAAGCGGCAGCTGACCGTGGTGGGCGCGCGCGAGCACAACCTGCGCAACATCGACGTGTCGTTCCCGCTGGGCTGCCTGGTGGCGGTCACGGGCGTGTCCGGCTCGGGCAAGTCGACGCTGGTCAACGACATCCTGGCCACGGTGCTGGCGAACAAGCTGAACGGCGCGCGCCAGGTGCCCGGCCGCCACACCAGGATCAAGGGCCTGGAGCACGTCGACAAGCTGGTGCAGGTCGACCAGTCGCCGATCGGCCGCACGCCGCGGTCGAACCCGGCCACCTACACCGGGGTGTTCGACCACATCCGCAAGCTGTTCGCGGCGACCACCGAGGCGAAGGTGCGCGGCTACCAGCCGGGCCGGTTCTCGTTCAACGTCAAGGGCGGGCGCTGCGAGGCGTGCGCCGGCGACGGCACCATCACCATCGAGATGAACTTCCTGCCGGACGTCTACGTCCCGTGCGAGGTGTGCAAGGGCGCCCGGTACAACCGGGAGACGCTGGAGGTCCACTACAAGGGCAAGACCGTCGCCGAGGTCCTCGACATGCCCATCGAGGAGGCGGCGGACTTCTTCCAGCCGATCAACTCCATCCACCGGCACCTGCGCACGCTGGTGGACGTCGGCCTCGGCTACGTGCGGCTGGGCCAACCGGCGACCACGCTGTCCGGTGGCGAGGCGCAGCGCGTGAAGCTGGCCTCGGAACTCCAGAAGCGGTCGACCGGCAAGACGGTCTACATCCTCGACGAGCCGACCACCGGCCTGCACTTCGAGGACATCCGCAAGCTGCTGGGCGTGATCAACGGCCTGGTGGACAAGGGCAACACGGTGATCGTGATCGAGCACAACCTCGACGTGATCAAGACGTCGGACTGGTTGGTGGACATGGGTCCGGAGGGCGGTTCGGGCGGCGGCGTGGTGGTGGCCGAGGGCACGCCGGAGCAGGTGGCCGCGAACAGCGGCAGCCACACCGGCGCGTTCCTGCGCGAGTCGCTGCCCTCGGTGGCGGCGGTCGGCTGACGCGCACCCCGGGTGGTGGCCTGCGCCGCCACCCGGGATGCGTGAGCATGGTCGACATGTCGCTGAACTCCTACCGCTTCCGCAGCGCCTGGTGGCTCGACAGCGCCCCCGGGCAGGTCTTCGACGTGCTCGCCGACCTGGGCGGTTACCCGCACTGGTGGCGCGAGGTGCGGGAGGCGCGCCAGGTCGCGCAGCGCGCGGCCGAGCTGCGGTGCCGGTCCCTGCTGCCCTACGACCTGGTGTTCGAGGCGCGGCACCACACCGAGGACCGGGGCGCGGGCCTGCTGCGGGCCGACCTGGCGGGCGACCTCGACGGCACGGCGAGCTGGCGCGTCCTGCCGGACGGGCCGGGCGCGCGGCTGGTCTTCGAGCAGGAGGTGGTGGTGCGCAAGGCGCTGCTGCGCGGGTTGGCGCCGGTGGCCCGGCCGGTGTTCCGGTTCAACCACGCGCTGATGATGCGCAGCGCCGAACGCGGCCTGCGCACGTACCTGGCGGGTTTCCTGGCGGGGCGGCGGGAACGGGTGGCCGACCAGGTCGGGTAGGGCTCGGGCCAGGTCGGCTGAGCCGGCCCGAGCTGAGCCGGCCCGAGCTGAGCCGAGCCGAGCCGGCCCGAGCCGAGCCGGCCCGAGCCGAGCCGGCCCGAGCCGAGCCGGCCCGAGCCGAGCCGGCCCGAGCCGAGCCGGCCC
>NZ_JBHSQO010000005.1:221064-240408 GCF_042658445.1 Saccharothrix lopnurensis
GAGCTGAGCCGAGCCAGGGCCGGGGCCGGCCAGAGCCAGGCCGGCCCGAGCTAGGCCGGGTCGGGTGGAACCGGTGGCACCAGCCGCTCCACCAGCCGGGCCAACTGCTCCGCGTAGCGCTCGGTGAACTCCGCCGACCCGGGGTCCTCCCCGGTGATCCGCCGAGCCACCTTCGGCATGGACAACGGCGCGGAAGCCGCCGCCACCAGGACCAGCAGCAGGTGCGCCGGGTCCAGGTCGTCGGGCACCTCGCCGGCCTCCTGGCGCGCCCGCAGCGCGTCGACCTGGGCCCGCAGGAACCCGGTGTCGCCGTCGTCGTCCGGCGTGCCGTCGTCGCCCGACACGTTCTCCCACACCATCAGTCGGGCCCAGTCGCGCCGGTCCCGCGTGGACAGCACGAATCCGCGCACGACCTCCGCCAGCGGGCCCTCCGCGAGCTGCCCGCCCTCCTGCCGCCACCGGTCGGCCAGCTCGCGGTAGAGCCCTTCCTTGCCGCCGAAGTAGTACGAGATCAGCTGCTTGTTCACGCCCGCGCGGTCCGCGATGCCGCTGACGCGGGCCGCCGCGTAGCCCTTGGCGCCGAACTCGGCCACCGCCGCCTCCAGGATTCGCGCCCGGGTGCGCTCGGGATCGCGCTTGCGGTCGGCGGGGTCGGGTGATCGGCGCGGCACGGGCACCAAAGTAGCCGACCGGGCACTGTCACCTTTCTGTTTGACTTAATCATCCAAACGGATGATAGTGCTCCCCATGGGTGTTCACGTGGCGGTGGTCGGTGGCGGGATCGGCGGGTTGTGCCTGGCGCAGGGGTTGCGCCGGCACGGGGTGGAGGTGTCCGTGCACGAGCGGGACGCGACACCGACCGACCGGCTCCAGGGCTACCGGCTGCACATCGACCCGGTCGGCGCGCGGGCGCTGCACGAGTGCCTGCCGCCGGCGGCGTGGGAGCGGTTCGCCGCCACCACCGGCCGGGGCGGCGGCGGGTTCGGGTTCCGCGACGAGCGGCTGCGGCGGCTGCTCGTCCTCGACGACCCGGACGCCGAGCCCGAGCGCGCGCACCACTCGGTCAGCCGGGTCACCCTGCGCGAGGTCCTGCTCGACGGCCTGGGCGACGCGGTGCGGTTCGGCCGCCGGTTCACCCGCTACGAGCACGAGGGCGGCCGGACCACCGCCCACTTCGCCGACGGCACGTCCACCCGGTGCGACGTGCTGGTGGGCGCGGACGGGGCCGGTTCGGCGGTGCGCGCCCAGCTCCTGCCGCACGCCCGGCGGGTCGACACCGGCATCACCGCCGTCGCCGGGCGCCTGCCGCTGACGCCGGGCACCCGCGCCTGGCTGCCGCCCGAGCTCCTGGCGCACGCCACCGCGGTGGTCCCGCGCGCCGCGGCCGGGATGTTCCTGGCGCCGCACGAACTGGACCGGGACGGCTACCTCATGTGGGCCTACGCCGCGCGCGACCTGGAGATCGGCGCGGACGGGCCGCGGCGGGCGGTGGCCGACCGGGTCCACCACTGGCACCCCGACCTGGTGCGCCTGGTGGGGGAGACGCCGCACGACACCGTGTCGCGGTGGCCGATCCGCACGTCCGTGCCCGTCCCGGCGTGGGAGCCGAGCCGGGTCACGCTGCTCGGCGACGCGATCCACAGCATGACGCCGATGCGCGGGGTCGGGGCGAACACGGCGCTGCGCGACGCCGCGGTGCTGTGCCGGAACCTGGTCGAGCGGGAGCCGCTCGCGGCCATCGCCGACTACGAGCGGCGGATGCGCCGGTACGGCTTCGCCGCGGTGGGGGCGTCGCTGCGCGGCGCGCGGCAGTTCGTGTCCGGCAACGCGGCGGGGAAGGCCGCCTTCCGCACCGCGCTGCGGGTGTTCGAGGCGGTGCCGCCGCTCAAGCGGGCCGCCTTCCGCGAGCGCGGCGCGGACCGGAGATCCTCCTGAACCGCCCCCGGCCCCGGTCCGTGCTCGTCCGCGCGGACGACACGGGGCGGATCACCGTCGCGGGCCGGCCGGTCCACCGCCCCGCCGGGGACATCGCGCCCGGCCAGGCCGGCGGTCAGGGCACGGGCGGCACGTGGTTCGCCGCCGCGCCGGACGGCGGCTCCGCCGGGGGTCGAGACCGGCCCGCGCGGGGCTGCTAGGTTGCCGCCGTGGAGGACGACTTACCACCGGACGACCGCCCCCGACCGGACCCCGGGCCGGTGCACAACGAGCACCGCGGCGTCTCGGACTTCGCGCTGATGGCCGGTTCCGTGCGGGGCGGTGTGCACCACCACGGCGTCGGCCGGCACGTGGTCACCCTGAGCCTGGCGGTCGTGGCCGTGGCGCTGGTCGTGGTCCTGGTGGCGGTGGTGCGGGACGATCCCGACCCGCCCCCGGCGGCCTCGCCGACGAGCGCGCCCGCCACCACCACCGGGACCCCGCTGGTGGTGGCGGTGCGGGCGCAGACCCACGACTGCCTGTCCGACTGGTTCACCACCAGGGCGCCCGCCGAGGTGCCGTCGGGGCCGTCGTTCAACCACTCCCAGGACTGGGACCGCAAACCCGGGATCGAGGACGGCGCGTTCGCGGACGAGGGCGAGTACCTGGTCACCCTCCAGGGCCTGGACCGGGAGCGCGCCGTCCAGATCACGGACGCGCGGGTGCGGTTCGTGGCGCGCGTGCCCGCGCCGGCCGGGACGGTGCTCAACACGCGGTGCGGCGACCCCGGCGTCTACCGCGTCCTCGACATCGACCTGGACGCGGAGCGCCCGGTCCCGGTCGGGGAGCCGCTCAGCCCGCAGGTGGTCGAGGCCGCCCGCAGCGGCGGGTGGCGGGTCGAGCCGGTCGCCTTCCCGTACGAGGTCTCCGCGATGGACAGCGAGAGCTTCCTCGTGCGGGGCCGCACCGCGGCGTGCGACTGCTCCTGGGTGCTGGAGTTCCACTGGTCCTCGGGCGACCGGACCGGCGAACTCGTCGTGGACGACAACGGCAGGCCGTTCCGGGTGGTCGGCGGGGCCAACTCGGTGCGGTGCTCGGTGTCGGGGGAGGTCGTCTGCTGATGACCAGGAGAGCGGTGAACACCGCGCTGGTGTTCGTGTGCGCCCTGTCCCTGGTGGCCATCGGCGTGGCGCTCCTGCTGCGCGCCGAGCGCCCCGCCGCGGCCCCACCGGGCACGACCACGACCACACCGGCCACGACCGCGCCGGCCGTCCCGGTGGCGGACACCTGCGGCGAGGTCGCCGAGGTCGACGCCTACGGCAGCCCGCTGCCGCCGGCCTGGCTGGCGCACGTCCGCGGCGCCCACCGGGCCGCCTGCGACCGCAGTTACGGCGCGCTCGCGGAGCACATGGTCTCGCCTTACGAGACCTACCCGGACCACCCCGTGGAGCGGTCCGCCGCCGAGGTCACGACCCGGTGGCGGACCGAGGACCCCGACGGCGCGCGGCTCGCCGTGCTCGCGGTGACCCTGGAGCTGCCCGGCCGGCTGGACCAGGGCGGCCTGGTCTACTGCCAGCCGCGCGGCGCGGGCGTGGTGTTCGCGCGCGGCACGGCCGACCGGCCCGGCGGGCTCAGCGCGTTCAGCCTCGTGCACGGCGAGCTGTTCGGCCTGCCCTCGTGCTGACGGCCTGACGGCCAGCTAGACCACGAGGCTCAGCAGCGCGGCCACCACGAAGCCCACCACCGACAGGATCGTCTCCAGCACGGTCCACGTCTGGAGGGTCTCCTTCACCGACAGGCCGAAGTACCGGGACACGATCCAGAACCCGCCGTCGTTGACGTGGGAGGCGATGATCGAGCCCGACGCGATGGCCATGACCACCAGCGCCAGCTGCGGCTGCGAGTAGTCCAGCCCCTCCAGCACGGGCGCCACGATGCCGGTCGTGGTCACGATCGCCACGGTCGCGGAGCCCTGCGCGATCCGCAGGCCGCAGCTGATCACGTACGCCAGCGCGATCATCGGCAGCCCCAGGTCGGACAGCGAGGTGGCGAGCACCTTGCCCACGCCGGTGGCGGCGAGCACCGCGCCGAAGAACCCGCCCGCGCCGACCACCAGCAGGATCATCGCCACCGGTCGCAGCGACGCGCCGGACAGCTCGGTGACCTGCTCGCGCGTCATGCCCCGGCGGAAGCCGAGCAGCCAGAACGCCAGCAGCACCGCGATGGTCAGCGCCACGGCGGGCGTGCCGAAGAACGTCAGCACGCCGTAGGGCAGGGAACCGCGCTCCAGCAGGATGCTGCCGAACGTGCCCGCCAGGATCAGCACCAGCGGCACCGCGATGATGCCCAGCACCAGCCCCAGCGGCGGCTCGCCCTTGGCCTGGTCGCCACGCGCCTTCTCGGCCGCGGCCAGCATCTCCTCCGGCACCGGCACGTCCAGCCGCTTGCCCGCCCACGAGGAGAACAGCACGCCGCCCACGAACCACGACGGGATGGCCACGGCCAGCGCCATGACGATGATCCAGCCCAGCTCGACGCCCAGCAGGCCCGCCGCGGCGACCGGCCCGGGGTGCGGCGGCATGAACGCGTGCATCACCGACAGGCCGGCCAGCAGCGGCATCGCGTAGAGCACGATGGACCGGCCGCTGCGCTTGGCGGCCACGTACACCAGCGGCGCGAGCACGAAGATGCCGATGTCGAAGAACACCGGCACGCCGAAGATCAGGCCGGCCAGGCCCATCGCCAGCGGCGCCCGCTTCTCGCCGAACGCGCGCAGCAACGACCGGGTCAGCACCTCGGCCCCGCCGGACGCCTCCAGCACCGCGCCCAGCAGCGTGCCGAGGCCGATGATCGCCGCGACGTGCCCGAGGATGCCGCCGAAACCCTTCTCCAGCAGGGATTCCGACGCCTTCTGCGCCGAGCCCACCAGGGTCTCCACCGGCACGCCGGCGGCCAGCGCCACCAGCAGGCCGACGATGATCAGGGCGATGAAGGGCTCGACCTTCCACCTGATGATCATCGCCAGCAGGAGGGCGATGCTGAGCGCGGACAGCGTCAGCAGCCCTCCCGTCGAGTGCTGCAACCAGTCGATCATGCGCCGCTCCGGGGGTTTCGCAGTGACCTGCCGGGCAGGGCGTCGGTCCGCCCGCCCTCGTCGACCACGGGGACCCCGTTGACGACGACGTGGGTGATGCCCGCGGCGACCTGCCGGGGCTCGTCGAAGGTGGCCGTGTCGGCGACGGTCCCCGGGTCGAACAGCACGAGGTCGGCGGCGTACCCCTCGCGCACCAGGCCCCGGTCGGCCAGCCGCAGCCGGCGCGCGGCCCGCCCGGTCAGGTGGTGCACGCACTCCTCCAGGCCCAGCACGCCCAGCTCGCGCACGTAGTGGCCGAGGTAGCGGGGGAAGGTGCCCCAGGCGCGCGGGTGCGGGCGGTCCCCGACCAGCAGCCCGTCGCTGCCGCCGGTGTGCCCGGGGTGCCGCATGATCGCCCGGACGTTGTCCTCGTGGCCGACGTGCATGAGGCACGAGGTACCCAGGCGCTCGGAGACCAACACGTCGAAGTACAGCTCGGCGGGCGGCCGGCCGGCGCGGCGGGCGGCCTCGGCCACGGACAGGCCGACCAGGTGCGCGTTCTCCTCCCGCCGCACGCCGTTGACCTCGATGGTCGCCCAGTCCACCGGCACGCCGTGGCAGCCGTCGGAGCCGGTCTCCTCGATCTCCGCGCGGATCCGCTCCCTGGCCGCCGGGTCGGTCAGGCGGCCCAGCGTGGCGTCCGGGCCGCCCTCGCCGGCCCAGCTGGGCAGCAGCGCGGACAGGTAGGTGGCGCCGGGCAGGTACGGGTAGGTGTCCAGGGTGATGTCCGCGCCGGCCGCGGCCGCGTCGTCCAGCAGCGCCAGCAGCTCGCCCGCCCGGCCCCGGTTGACCTCGAAGTTCATCGTGGCGTGGGCCAGGTGCAGCGGGCAGCCGGAGTCGCGGGACACGCGCACCATCTCCGCGTACGCCTCCAGCGCGCCCGCGCCGTAGCTGCGGTGGTGCGGGCAGTAGTAGCCGCCCAGTTCGCCGACCACCCGGCACAGCTCGGTCAGCTCCGCGGTGTCGGCGTACATGCCGGGGGTGTAGGTCAGGCCGGAGGACAGGCCCACCGCGCCCTCGCGCAGCGACGTCGCCAGCACCTCGCGCATCCGGTCCAGCTCGGCGGGCGTGGCGGGCCGGTCCTCGTAGCCCACGCACAGCACCCGCAGCGTGCCCTGGGGCACGAGGTAGGCGGCGTTGACCGCGATGCCCCGGTCCAGGCGGTCGAGGTACTCGCCCACCGAGCGCCAGTTCCAGTCGAACCCGGCCGGGTCGTCGTTCCACCCGGCCAGCTGGGCGCGCATCGCGGCCAGCACGTCGTCGTCGACGGGCGCGTAGGACAGCCCGTCCTGGCCCAGCACCTCCGTGGTCACGCCCTGGGAGACCTTGGCCAGGTGCGCGGGGTCGGCCAGCACCTGGAGGTCGGAGTGCGAGTGCATGTCGATGAACCCGGGCGCGAGCACGCGGCCGTCGGCCTCGACCACCCGCTTCCCGCCCAGGTCCGCGCCGATCTCGGCGATCCGCCCGTCGCGCACGCCCACGTCGGCCGGGTACCCGGGCGCGCCGGTGCCGTCCACGACCCGCGCGCCCCTGAAGACGATGTCCACGTCGCCGCCTCTCCCCGGAGTCCGGGTGCTCGGAAGTCGGGTGCCCAGAAGTCCGGGTGCCCGGAAGTCCGGGTGCCCAGAAGTCCGGGTGGTCAGAAGTAGGTGCGCACCAGGTCCACCACGGTGGTGCCCTCGACCACCGGGATGAGCTGCCACTTGTCGAACACCGTGCACGGGTGGGACAGGCCCAGGCCGACCCAGTCGCCCACCGCGACCTCGGAGCCGGGGGGCAGGGCGAGGAACGCGTGCTGGTCGTTGAGCGCGGTGACCTCGGCGTCGAGCGGCCGCTCCACGCCGTCGCGGCCGCGCACCACCTGCGGCTCGGGCAGGCCCTCGTCGAACGACGCGTCGCGCTTGCCCAGCGTCAGCAGCGCCAGGTCGTCCTGCGGCCGCGAGGTGACCTGGGCCCACGCCCGCAGCGCGCTGCGGAACGGCTCCGCGCCGGGGGTGCGGCCCAGCGGCGAGATGCCGCGGTAGAAGCCGTCGTCGTGGGTGACGTACGCGCCGCTGCGCAGCACCGGCCGCACCGGGAAGGGCCACTCCCGGGTGATCTTCGCGGCCACTTGGTCGAAGTACGCGCTGCCACCCGCGGTGACGATCGGTTCGTCCACCTCGAACAGGTCGGCGATCCCGACCGCGAGCGCGCGCAGGTCGTCCAGGTACAGGTCCACGACGGACAGCGACTCCACCGTGGCGTCGTGCGCCAGCGCGCCCTCGTACCCGCCGACGCCGGCCAGCCGCAGCGCCGGGCTCGCCCGCACCGCGCGGGCGACGGCCACCGCAGTGGCCTGGTCGCGGGCGCCGGTCCGGCCGCCCGGCGCGCCCAGCTCGACCAGCACGTCCACCGGCCGCTCCGGCGTGCCCAGCGCCTCGGTCATCCGCTCGACCGCCGCGGTGGAGTCCGCCCAGCAGGCGAACTCGAAGTCCGGGTCCGCGGCCAGCTCGCGCGCCAGCCACCGCAGCCCGGCCGGGTCGACCAGCTGGTTGGCCAGCAGCACCCGCCGCACGCCGAACGCCCGGTAGACGCGCAGCTGGCTGGTGTTGGCCGCGGTGATGCCCCACGCGCCGCGCGCCAGCTGGCGCGCGAACAGCTGCGGGGCCATGGTGGTCTTGCCGTGCGGCGCGAGCAGCACGCCGCGGTCGGCGCACCAGCGCGCCATGGTGCCCAGGTTGTGCTCCAGCGCCGCGGCGTCCAGCACCACCAGCGGTCCGACGAACCCGTCGGCGAACAGGTCGAGGCGGCGGTCGGCCACCTCCCCGACCGTCGCGCCGAACACGTCGGCGGGCAGGCCCTTGAACCGCCAGTCCACCCGGTCCCGGCGGATGGCGGCGACAGCGTCGAGGTCCACGTGCTCGCTCCTCACGTTGCATATTTCGCAACGGCTATTGCGCGATGTGATGTCAAAGTGTGTAACATTCGCTCGCCGCCCCGTCAATCGAGCGTGACCGTCAGACCTTTTTCCAGGAGGAGCGCCGATGCGGTTCGAGCTACCGGGGGTCGACCGTCCGGGTGGCGTGGTGTGCCTCGGCGAGACCATGGCGGTGCTGGTGCCCGCCGAACCCGGTCCGGTGCGCGCGGTGGGCACCTGGCTGCGGGCGATCGGCGGCGCCGAGTCCAACGTGGCCGTCCACCTCGCCCGGCTCGGCGTGCGCAGCCGGTGGGTCGGCGCGGTCGGCGACGACGCGTTCGGCGGCGCGGTGCTCGACGCGGTGGGCGGCGCGGGCGTGGACGTGAGCGCCGTGCGGGTCGACCCCGAGCGGCCGACCGGCCTGTACGTCAAGGAGGCCGACGCGACGGGCAGCCCCGTGCGCTACTACCGGCGCGGTTCGGCGGCCTCCGCGATGGGACCGGAGGTGCTCGACCGGCTGGACCTGGCCGGGGTGGCGCTGGTGCACGTCACCGGGATCACCGCGGCGCTGTCCGACAGCTGCCTGGCGCTGCTGCGCGCGGTGCTGGCGCGGCCCCGGGCGGCGCCGGTGTCGTTCGACCTGAACTGGCGACCCGCGCTGTGGCGCGACCGGGACCCCTCCGTGCTGCGCGAGCTGGCCAACGCGGCCGACGTCGTGCTGGTCGGGTCCGACGAGGCGCAGGCCGTGTGGGGCACCGGCGACCCGGACGGGCTGCGCGAGCTGCTGCCGGACCCGGCCACCCTGGTGGTCAAGCACGGCGCGCGGGGCGCCACCGCGGTGGAGGGCGGCGCGACGACGTTCCAGGAGGGGCTGCGGGTGGACGTGGTCGAGCCGGTCGGCGCGGGCGACGCGTTCGCGGCCGGCTACCTCGCCGCGCACCTGGCCGGCGACGAGCCCGCGCGCCGGTTGCGCGCCGGGCACCTCCAGGCCGCCGCCGCCCTGCTGACCAGGGAGGACGTCGGCGAACCGCTCCCGGCGAGCGTCACCGCGCCGCTGCTGGACGCGGACGCGCCCACCTGGGCCGCCGCACACCTGAGGAGACGTGGATGAGCCAGAGCCTGAGCCGGGCGCTGACCCTGGTCGGCCACCTGGCGACCGGGCCGAAGACGCTGGAGGAGCTGGCCGGCGTCGTCGGGGTCCACAAGTCGACGGCCCTGAGGCTGCTGCGCACGCTGGAGTCCCACCGGTTCGTGCAGCGCGAGGGCGTGCACCACTACCGGCTGGGCACCGCGCTGTTCGACCTGGCGCACCTGGCGCTGGAGGAGCGGGACGTGCGCCGCAGCGCCGAGCCCGCCCTGCGCGAGCTGAACGCCCGCACCGGCTACACCGTCCACCTCGCGTCCTACGAGGACGGTGAGGTCATCTACATCGACAAGTACGACAGCACCCACCCGATGCGCATGTACTCCCGCATCGGCCGCCGCGCGCCGCTGCACTGCACCGCCGTGGCCAAGGTGCTGCTGTCCGACCTGCCCGAGCCGCGCCGCCGCGAGGTCGCCGACGGCATCGACTACGTGCCGCTGACCGCGAACACCATCACCACCCCGGCCGCCTACCTGGCCGAGCTGGAGCGCGTGCGCGCCGCCGGCTACGCCGTGGACAACGCCGAGCACGAGGACTTCATCCACTGCGTCGCCGCCCCCGTGCGCGGCCCGCGCGGCGAGGTCGTCGCGGCCGTGTCGATGTCCGTGCCCAAGGTGCTGCTGGACTTCGACGGCCTGCTGGGCCACCTGCCCGACCTGCTCGCGACCGCGCGGGCGGCGTCCGTCGAGTGCGGCTGGTCGCCGCGCGACTGAGAGAGGAAACGCATGTCCAAGGTCGAAATCCGAACCGACTCCGCGCCCACCCCGGTGGCCGCCTTCTCCCAGGGCGTCCGCAAGGGCGGCATCCTCCAGGTGGCCGGGCAGGTCGCGTTCGACCCGGCCGACGGGTCGGTCGTCGGCACGACCGTGGCCGAGCAGACCGGGCAGGCGCTGCGCAACGTGGTCGCCGTGCTGGAGGCGGGCGGCGCCTCGCTCGCGGACGTGGTGATGCTGCGCGTCTACCTGACCGACACCGCCCACTTCGCCGAGATGAACGAGGCGTACGGGAAGTTCGTGACCGAGCAGCCGTTCCCGGCGCGCACCACGGTGTACGTGGGGCTGCCGGAGGGGTTGCTGGTGGAGATCGACGCCCTGGCCGTGGTCGGGTAGCGGCCGCGGTCAGTGGGGCGGGGCGTTCGGCGGCAGCTTCGCGTGCTGCACGTTCGCCCCGCTCAGGTCCGCCCCGGTGAGCACCGCGCCGGTCAGGTCGGTGTGCCGCAGGTCGGCCCCGGTCAGGTCGGCGCCCGCGAGGCTCGCCCCGCTCAGGTCCGCCCCCGCCAGGTCCGCGCCCGCGAGGCTCGCCTCGGCCAGCCGCGCGCCGACGAGCCGGGCGCCGCCGAGGTCCGCCTCGCTCAGGTCGGCCTCGCGGAGGTCGGCGCCGTCCAGGTCGGCCCCCTCCCACCCGGTGGTGCGCAGGCAGGTGCCCCGCAGGTCGGCGTCGCCGCTCCCGTGCCGCTTGCTCATCCGGGCGAGCACCCCCGCGATCACCCCCGTCTCGCCGACCGGGTCGACCGCCGGGTCGCACGGGCCGCTCGCGGGCCGCGCCGCCCGCGTCCGCAGGAACACCGCGAGCAGGTCGAACGCGTGGTCGGCCTCGGCGGGGTCCAGCGCGATCCGCTCCAGCGACAGCGCGCCGCTGATGCGCACCTCGGCCCGGTCCGAGGCCAGCGACCGGACCGCCTCGGCGTACCGGTCGCCCAGCTGCCCCCGCGCGGTCAGCTCCACCTGGTCCCGGGTCACCTGGAGCGACATCCCGGCGAACACCAGCGCCACCACCGTGGCCAGCGAGGCGGCCAGCGAGGTCCGCTCGGCCGTCGACAGGGCCCCCCACCCCGCCGGCCGGTCGCGCGGGCGCTCCCGGAAGCGCCGCGACGCCAACCACAGCGGCCCGGCCGCGACCGCGCACCACGCGGCGGCCACCGCGACGTTCCGGCCGAACCACGGGCTCGGGGCCAGGAAGCGGGTCAGGTCCGCGGTCAGCAGCGCCAGCGCGGCCACCAGGACCGGCACCACCGCGACGACCGACGTCGCGGTGGCCAGCGTCAGCAGCCCCACGCGCGCGACGCGCCTGCGCCGGGAGATCCGCGCCCTGCGCCGAGCCCTGGGTGACCAGTCCGGTTTCGTCACGTGAGCAGGGTGCCGGCACCCCCGCTGTCCCGAATGGGCGACATCACGTACTTCTGCCGGTCGTTCTGCGTGGCGCCGGGGCGCCGGCCGGGGGTTGACTTGGCGCACCCCCGAGAGCACGGCACGGAAGGACCCGGCGATGGCGAGGAACGCATCACCGATCGGATGACCGCACCTCGGTGGCCCGGTCGCGGAACCCGCCGGCCGCGTCCGGGTCGCCCAGGTCGTCGAGCACGTCGGCCAGCGCGTCCAGCACCGCAGGCAGCCGGTGGTCGTGGTGGGCCTCGGCCAGCTCGACCGCCCGCACCAGCTCGGGCCGCGCCGCCGCGGGGTCGCCGAGCCGGTGCAGCGCGAGGCCGCGCAGGTGGAGCGCGCCGCACCGGGTGGGTGCCGCGGACGACGAGCCCAGCGCGTCGTCCGCCGCCGCCAGCACCTCGGACCAGCGGCTGAGCCGCACCAGGCTGCCGGCCTGCCGGATCAGCAGCGTCCCGGCCATCTCGACCGCCATCACGGGCGCCAGGTCCAGCTCGCCCGACCGCACCCGGCCCAGCAGCTCGCGGTGCACCAGCACCGCGTCCTCGTAGTTCTCCAGCTCGTGCAGCACCAGCGCCAGGCACGACAGCGAGATGTGCTCGCCCAGCGGGTACCCGGCCCGCCGGAACAGCTCCTGCGCCCGCCGCGCGTCGACCCGCGCCTCCTCCAGCCGCCCGGACCGCAGCAGCGACACCGTCCGGTAGTGCACCGCCCAGCCCTGCTCGCGCAGGTCGCCCGCCGCCACCGCGGCGCGCCACGCCTCGTCGTGCAGCGCCAGCGCGTCGGCGTACCGGCGCATCAGCACGGCCAGCGTCCAGGTCAGGAAGTTCAGCTGCACGGCCTCGTCCCGCACGCTGCCCAGCTCCCGCGCCGCGGCCACGCCCGCGGTGAACACCTCCTCCCACGTCTCGGCCCGGCCGCGCTGGTCGGAGTACCAGTGCATGGCCGTGGCCAGCTCCAGCACCTCCTCGTGCAGCGAGGCCGACCGCGCCCACCGCAGCGCGCCCAGCCAGTTCGCGGTCTCGGTGGTCAGCCAGGCTTCGGCGTCCTCCGGGCCGTGCAGCGCGCCCACCGGCGTGGTCCGCGCGTCCGGCCCGAAGAACCCGCTCGCCGCGACCGCCGTGCCGAGCAGCCGGTCCACCACCCGCCGCCGGGCCTGGCCGACCACCGGCGCGGCCTCCTCGTCCACCAGCCGCTCACCGGCGAAGACCCGGATCAGGTCGTGGAACACGTACCGGCCGGGCACCTCGGCGGTGTCCAGCAGGCTCATGTCGACCAGCTCCTCCAGGGTGTCCTCGGCGGCGAACCGGTCCACGTCGGCCAGCACCCCGGCCAGGTCCGGCCCGAAGTCCGCGCCGGGCACCAGCGACAGCCTGCGGAACAGCACCGCCGCCTTGTCGCTGAGCTGCCGGTAGGACATCTCGAACGCGGTGCGCACCCGCAGGTCGCCCGCCGTCAGCGCGGACAGCCTGCGGCGCTCGTCCACCAGCTGCCCGGCCAGGTGCCCGATCGTCCACTTCGGACGGCTGGCGAGCCGGTTGCCCGCGATGCGCAGCGCCAGCGGCAGGTGCCCGCACAGCTTCGCCACCCGCGCCGCGGCCACCGGTTCCGCGCCGACCCGCGCCTGGCCCGCGATCGAGCCGAGCAGCCGGAACGAGGCCACCGGGTCCAGCACGTCCAGGCCGAGCCGGCTGCTCGCCTCCAGGCCGCCGAGCACCTGCCGCGAGGTCACCAGCACCAGCGAGGACCGGCCGGTCGCCAGCAGCGGGCGCACCTGGGCCTCGTCCGAGGCGTTGTCCAGCACCAGCAGCGTGGACCGCTCGCGCATCAGCGCCCGGTACAGGTCGGACCGCTCGGCCTCGCTGCCCGGGACCTGCTTCTCGACCACGCCGAGCGCGAGCAGCATCCGGTGCACCACCTCGGACGGGTGCAGCGGCCGCACGTCCATCCCGCGCAGGTTGAAGAAGAAGCACCCGTCGGCGAAGCGCGGCGCGAGCCGGTAGGCCGAGTGCACGGCCAGCGTCGTCTTCCCCGCGCCCGGCGGGCCGTGCACCACCACCAGCGACGTGGTGCGCGCCCGGTCGGCGACCTCGGCGAGGGCGACCAGCTCCTCCTCGCGCCCGGTCAGGTCCACGACGTCCGGCGGCAGCGCGGACGGCGCCACGTCCGGCGGGCGGCGCACGCGGCCCTCCTTGGCCGCGTCGAGCAGTTCGCGGGTCTCCGGTGCGGCCAGCGCCAGCACCCCCGCCAGGGCCTCGACCGTGCGGCGCTGCGGCCCCTTCGCCCGACCGCGCTCCATGTCGCTGATCGCCCGCACGCTGACCCCGGACCCCTCCGCCAACTCCTCCTGGGTCAGCTTCACCCGCAAACGGTGCGCGCGCAGCAAGTCACCGAACGTCGTCCCCACACCACGACATTAATGGTCTGCCGGACCACACCCGTCCCGTGGCCTCGCCGACGAGCGCGCCAGGGCAACCGGCCGGCCCGTCCTTCCGGGTTGGGGCCTGCGGGGACCTGCCGGACCGGTGGGTCGGACTGATAAGACTTCGACATGAAGTGGTACGCGGACCGACCCGCCCGCCTCGCGCGGCAGGTGGTGGCCGACCTGCTGGCCGTGGCGTGGGTGTGGTTCTGGGTGGTGTCGGCGCTGGCGGCGGGTGACGCGGTCCGAGCCCTGCGCGCGCCGGGCGACCGCCTGGCCGACGCGGGCCGGAACCTGAGCGACACGTTCGGCGAGGCCGCGGCCAACGCGCGCGACGTGCCGCTGGTCGGCGGTCGGCTGGGTGAGGCGCTGGACCGGGGCCGCAACGCGGGCGGCACGCTGACCGACGCGGGCGCCACCCAGGTCGAGGCGGTGGAGACCTCGGCGCTGTGGCTCACCGTCGCGCTGATCGTGGTGCCGGTGGCGTTCCTGCTGGTCACCTGGCTGCCGCTGCGGCTGCGGTTCGCCCGGCACGCGGCGGCGCTGCGCCGGTTGCGCGACCGCGGCCGGACCGACCTGCTGGCCCTGCGCGCGTTGAACGCCCTGTCGCCCGGCGACCTGGCGGCGTTCCCGGAGGACCCGGCGGAGGGGTGGCGGCGGGGGGACCCCGAGGTCGTCGAGGCCCTGGCGGCGCGCCTGCTGCGGGCGGGCGGCGTCCGGCCGTGACCAGCAGGCGGGCCTGACCAGCGCGCTCTGACCAGCCCGCTCTGCCTGGTCGCGCACTGCCTGGTCGCGCTCTGCCCACCGCGTGCTTTGCCTAGCGCGCTTTGCCCAACCGCGTGCCCTGCCCACCCCGCGTCCGCACCCGGTCGAGCGCGGGGCCGGGGTCGTCGAACGACCCCGGCCCCGCCGTACCACCTACCGCGTCATCTACCGCGTCACCACCGCGTCATCTGCCGCGTCATCCACCGCTCGCTCACCCGAGCCGGTGCCAGAACACCTGTCCGGATGACCCGTAGAGGACCAGGTTGGAGTCGTCCTGCACGACCAGCCGGTCGGCCGCCGTGCCGTGGGTGGAGGTGTGCCACTTCGCCACGCCCGCGGCGGTGTAGACGACGAAGTTGCCGTCCTGCTGGAGCACCGCGTGGGTGGCGCCGGTGCCGTGGGTGGAGGTGTGCCACAGGGCCTGGCCGCCGGCCGCGTAGAGGACCAGGTTGCCGTCACCCTGCATGACCAGCGTGTACCGGCCGTCCCGCGAGACCCTGGTGTCGCCGATCTGGAGGCTCTCGCCGCGGGCCAGCGTGTCGCGGCCCGGCTGCGGGGGCGGGCCGGCGGCGGTGTGGAGCAGCAGGTTGGCCGAACCCGTGCCCGGGTTGACCACCTTGTTCGGCGTGGCGGCGCCCACCAGCGCGTCCCGCACCGCCTGCGGGGTGGCGCCGGGGTTGCCGGCCAGCAGCAGCGCCGCGGCGCCCGCGGCGTGCGGCGAGGCCATGGACGTGCCGCTGATGCTGTTGGTGGCGGTGTCGCCGGTGTGCCACGCGGAGGTGATGCCGACGCCCGGCGCGAACAGGTCGGTGCAGGTCCCCCAGTTGGAGAACGTCGCCCGGTTGTCGGCCGTGTCCGTGGCGTTGACCGTGATGGCCTCCGCCACCCGCGCGGGGGAGAAGGAGCACGCGTTCGCGTTCGAGTTGCCGGAGGCGACCGCGTAGGTCACGCCGGACGCGATGGAGTTGCGCACGGCCGCGTCGAGGGCGTCGTTGGCGCCGCCGCCGAGGCTCATGTTGGCCACGGCGGGCTTCTGCGCGTTCGCGGTCACCCAGTCCACGCCCGCCACGACGCCCGCGATGGTGCCGGAGCCCGCGCAGTTGAGCACCTTGACGCCGTGCAGGCGGACGGCCTTGGCGACGCCGTGGGCGTTGCCGCCGACCGTGCCGGCGACGTGGGTGCCGTGGCCGTTGCAGTCGGAGTTGTTGCCGTCGCCGCTGGTGTTGGCGTCGAAGGTGGCCCGGCCGCCGAAGTCCGCGTGGGTGGTGCGGATGCCGGTGTCGATGATGTAGGCGTGCACGTTGGCCGCCGTGGTGGCGTAGCTGTAGTTCCGGTTCAGCGGCAGGTCGCGCTGGTCGACGCGGTCCAGGCCCCAGGAGGGTGGGTTCGGCTGGTCCGCCAGCAGCCGCACCTCCCGGTCCTGCGCGACGTACTCGACCGCCGGGTCGGCGGCGAGCACGCGGGCGGCCCGCTCGCTCATCCGCGCGGCGAACCCGTGCAGGGCCGCGCCATAACGATGCGTGACTTCCGCATCCACCTTTTCCACGAGTGCTTGAACACCAATGGAGTCTTTTACCACCACGATGTAACTACCGGCCACCGCACCGGGTGCGCCGGCGTCCCTGACCACCCCTTCGGCGGCCTGCGCCGGTGCCGCCACCAGCGTCAACGCCGCGGCCGTCACCACGGCCGCACCGATACCGATCACCCGTTTCCGGGGCGCGCGAAACTCTTCCATCGAACCCGTTCTCCCTCCAGCAGGGTAAAAGGCCAAGCAGTTCGCGCGAACTCCCCGACCCTATTCACCCCACCGCCCCGCACCCCACCTTTCCCGCACACCCACCTTCGGCCCCCCCGCGCGAGTCGTACGTTCAGGACCACCGTGTCGTACGTTCAGGACGGGTGAGTTCAGCGTTCAGGCAGCCAAACCTCCCCGGAGCACCTCGATCGGGTGAGGCGGGGGAGGTTCGGCACGAGGTGCGGACGAGGGTCAGTAGACGGGGCCGGTGTACTTCTCGCCCGGCCCCTGGCCCGGCTCGTCGGGGTAGGCGGACGCCTCGCGGAAGGCCCGCTGGACCGACTGGAGGCCGTCGCGCAGGGGCGCGGCGTGCGGGCCCAGGTACTCGGCGGACGCGGTGACCAGGCCGGCCAGGGCGGTGATCAGGCGGCGGGCTTCGTCGAGGTCGCGGCGCGGGCTCGACGCCGGGTCCTCGTCCGCCAGCCCGAGGCGCTCGGCGGCCGAGGACAGCAGCATGACCGCGGCCTTGCTGATCACCTCGACGCTGGGGACGTCGGACAGCTCGCGGACGGTGTTCGGAGGCAGGTCGGTCACGGCCCCATTCTCGCAA
Organism: Saccharothrix lopnurensis; assembly: GCF_042658445.1. Taxonomy (NCBI): domain Bacteria; kingdom Bacillati; phylum Actinomycetota; class Actinomycetes; order Pseudonocardiales; family Pseudonocardiaceae; genus Saccharothrix; species Saccharothrix lopnurensis. Next base: position 237,846 of record NZ_JBHSQO010000005.1, read on the forward strand.
CCCCGTCGCGGGACTCGCCGGTTCGGGGGTTGACAAGACGGTCTGCTATCATCTTTCGAGCGACCAGTCCCCACCCGTGTGGGGACGGCAAGTGGAGCCCCGCTCCCACCCGCGTCCGCCGCTTCGAGCAGGTGGCCGGGTCCGGTCCTGCGAGGGGTGGACTGCGCCCTTCGTTGTGCGATCGGTCGGAAGCGGGCCTCACACCGGGACAGGTGTGGGGCCTCTTGTCTTCGGCGCACAACGAGTTACAAAGGACGTGAATGACAAGTCCCTCGAACCGAGGTGTTCCCGTGAGCACCGAGCCGCGCATCAACGACCGCATCCGCGTGCCCGAGGTTCGACTGGTCGGGCCGAACGGCGAGCAGGTCGGGATCGTTCGCATCGAGGACGCCCTCCGACTCGCCCAGGAATCGGATCTCGACCTCGTCGAGGTCGCCGCGCAGGCTCGGCCGCCGGTTTGCAAGCTCATGGACTACGGCAAGTACAAGTACGAGAGCGCGCAGAAGGCCCGTGAGTCGCGCCGCAACCAGCAGTTGACGGTCATCAAGGAGCAGAAGCTCCGCCCGAAGATCGACCCGCACGACTACCTGACGAAGAAGGGCCACGTGGCCCGCTTCCTGTCGCACGGGAACAAGGTCAAGGTGACCATCATGTTCCGCGGCCGTGAGCAGTCCCGGCCGGAGCTGGGCTACCGACTGCTGCAGAAGCTCGCGGAAGACGTCGCGGAGCTGGGGTTCGTCGAGTCCAACCCGAAGCAGGACGGCCGCAACATGATCATGGTGCTGGCCCCCCACAAGACCACGAAGACGCGCCCGGTGAAGCAGGACGCCCAGGCGGACTCCGTCGAGGAGTGACCTCCCGGCCCTCGGGCCGGTGACCTCCCGGGCCCCTCGCCGGGCCCGGGAGCAAACACGGCCGCCGCCACCCCGGTGGCTGCACGAGACCAAGGACGACAAATGCCCAAGAACAAGAGCCACAGCGGGACCTCCAAGCGAGTGAAGGTCACCGGCAGCGGCAAGCTGATCCGCGAGAAGGCCGGCAAGCGCCACCTGCTGGAGAAGAAGTCCAGCAAGCTGACCCGCCGCCTCTCCGGGACGACCGACGTCGCCAAGAACGACGCGTCGCGCATCAAGAAGCTGCTGGGCATCTGACACCCGCCTCCCCCCGTGAACACCGGGGCCTGACCGGCCCCACGAGATCGACAGGATGGACCCGTGGCACGCGTCAAAAGGGCCGTGAACGCCCAGAAGAAGCGCCGTACCACCCTTGAGCTCGCCAGCGGCTACCGCGGCCAGCGTTCGAGGCTGTACCGCAAGGCCAAGGAGCAGGTGCTCCACTCGCTCAACTACGCCTACCGGGACCGTCGCGCCCGCAAGGGTGACTTCCGGAAGCTGTGGATCCAGCGCATCAACGCGGGTGTCCGGGCCAACGGCATGACCTACAACCGCTTCATCCAGGGTCTGCGCCTCGCGGGCATCGAGGTGGACCGCAAGATCCTGGCCGACCTGGCCGTCAACGACGCGGGTGCGTTCACCGCGCTGGTGGAGGCCGCCAAGGCCGCCCTGCCCAGCGACGTCAACGCGCCGCTCGAGGACAAGGGCTGAGCGGGAACGACCGCGCGCCACGACCCGGGGATGCTCCGTTCACCGAACGGACTCCCCGGGTCGTTGCCGCTAAGCGGTTGACCAGGCGTTCCGGTCGCGACCGCGCGGAGCGCTTCCTCGCCGAGGGCGCGCAGGCGGTGCGCGAGGCCCTGGCCTGGGCCGCCGCCGGGCGCGGTCGGGTGCACGAGTTGTTCGTCACGGACGCCGCGGCGGCGCGCAACCCCCCGCTGGTGCGGGACGCGGTCGACGCCGGGGTGCCGGTGAGCGCGGTGACGGACCGGGCGGCCGCCGCGCTGTCGGAGACGGTGACCCCGCAGGGCGTCGTCGCGGTGTGCTCGCCGGTGGACGTGCCGCTGGCGGTGGCGCTGGGTGACGGCGCGCGGTTGGTGGCGGTGCTGCACGGGGTGGCGGACCCCGGCAACGCGGGCACGGTGGTGCGCGTCGCGGACGCGGCCGGAGCCGACGCGGTGATCTTCGCGGGGGACGCGGTCGACCCCCACAACGGCAAGTGCGTGCGCGCGTCCACGGGCAGTGTGTTCCACCTGCCGATCGCGCGGGCGCGGGACGCGGGGGAAGCCTTCGCCGCCCTGCGCGGGGCCGGGTTGCGCCTGGTCGCAGCGGACGGGTACGCGCCGGAGGACCTGGTGACCGCCGACCTGCGCGGTGACCTGGCCGCGCCCACGGCGTGGGTGTTCGGCAGCGAGGCCCACGGCCTGCCCGACGACGTGGTCGACAGCCTGGACGCCGCGCTGAAGGTCCCGATCTACGGCGGCGCGGAGAGCCTGAACCTCGCCACGGCGGCGGCGGTCTGCCTGTACGCCTCGGCTCGCGCCCAACGCGCCTGAACGTAGAACTCAGGGGTCCTGAACGTACGACACGGTGGTCCTGAACGTACGACACGGTGGTCCTGAACGTACGACACGGTGGTCCTGAACGTACGACACGGTGGTCCTGAACGT
>NZ_JBHSQO010000005.1:240506-263373 GCF_042658445.1 Saccharothrix lopnurensis
GTACGACTCGCGGGGTCTGAACGTACGACTCGCGGGGTCTGGGCGTACGACACGACCGGTCTGGGCGTACGACTCGCGCGGGTTGGGGTGTGGGCTGCGGGGAGGTGGGTGGGGTGCGGGCCCACCTTCCCCGCGCGGGTTAGGCGTTCAGGCGGGTGTGTAGGGCTCGGAGCAGGGGGTCCGCGGTGGTGGGCTTGGACTGGGTGCGCAGGGCTTCCTCCAGGATCGCGGCCGCGTCGCCGAGGATCTGGGGCGGGGTGTCGTCGGTGATGAGGGTGCCCGCTCGGCGGGCCTCGGCCTCGGCGTTGGCCGGGTCGCCCGACTGGAGGAGGAAGCGCGCGCCGCGCACCACCAGGAACGCCTGCCAGTCGGCGTCGCCCAGGCGGGCCGCCAGTTCCTCGGCCACGCCGTTCTGCTCGACGGCCTCCGCGTGCTCGCCCGCCTGGCTGTGCAGGAACGCCCGGATCGCGGCGATGCGCGCGGTCAGGTGGGTGCGGTGGTCCGGGTCCTCCACCCGCGGCAGCAGGACCTCGGCGGCGGTGAGGGTGGCGGCGCACTCGCCCGCCTCCTCGTCGGGCAGCGCGGCCGCCGCCTCGACCAGCGAGCCCGCGGCCTCGGCGAACTCCTCGACCTCCTGCCAGGCGGTCGCCGCGCCCTGGTAGGCCGAGGCGGCCTCCGGGCCCCGGTCCAGCCGCCGCAGCACGCCGGCCAGCTGGTCCAGCACCATCGCCCGCCGGCCCGGCTCGTCCGGCTGGACCAGGCCCAGCGCGGTCTCCAGGTGGCGGCGCGCCGACTCGGTCTCGTCCAGCCGCGCGCACACCTGGCCCAGGCGGTAGCGGATGGGCACGACCACGTCCGGGTCGACCTCGTCCGTGTCGATCGCGCGGACCGCCTCCTCCAGCGCCTCCGCGGCCTCCACGAACCGGCCCGACTTCAGGTAGCCGCCGGCCAGCGCGTAGCACGCCTTGGCCACGTCGTCCGGCACGCCCAGCTCGTGGCCCGCGGCGACCGCGTCGCGCAGCTCCACCAGGTGCTCGGCCTCCAGGTCCAGCCGCTGGATCGAGGCCGCCCGCTGCCGGTGCGCCTCGGCCGTCCACGGCCCGCGCGGCGTGCCGAACGCCTCCACGAACCGCGTGCCCGTCGCGAGCGCGGCCTCGTCGCCCCGCACGGTCTGGATCTTCAGCAGCAGCCGCAGCGCGTCGAACCGCACGGACGAGGACGGGTCCTCGGCCAGCACGGCGGTCACCTCGGCCTGCGCCTCGTCCAGCTCGCCGGAGGCCGCCAGGTGCTGCGCCCGGTCGCACCGCGCCCGGGACACCAGCTCCGGCACCCGCGCCCGCGCCAGCTCCAGCGCCTCGACCGCCAGTTCGACCGGCTGCTCCTCGTCCTCGTCGACCTCGGCCAGCAGGTCGGCCAGCAGCAGCCTGGTCAGCACCCGCGTGTACGGGGTGCCGGTGGCGTCCGCCTCGGCCAGGCAGGTGCGCGCCAGCCCGACGCCGCCCTCCTCGGCGCGCAGCACGGCGCCCCGCGCCCGGTACCGGTTGGCCAGGTCGTGCTCGCCGCACGCGGCCAGCCGGTCGACCGCCGCGTCCAGCTCGACCAGCACCTCCTCCCTGGGCAGGGTGTGGCCGCCGACGATCGCCCGCCGGGCCGCCACCAGCGCGCCCAGCGACTCCGGCAGCAGCGGGTCGAGGTCCGGCGGCAGCGAGCGCAGCAGCCGCATCCCGGCGGTGAACTCGCCCCGGTCGAACGCGTCGCACATCCGCCGCGCCAGCTCCACCGGGTCGCCGAGCTCCACCGGCTCCTCGTCGGACGGGGCGGGCACGGGCGTCCGCGAGGCGGCCGGCACCACCAGCGGCACCGGCGCCGTGTCGGGCGTGGCCAGGGTCTCCCGGACGCGTCGGGTCACCGCGTCGGAGCCGTTGCGCCGGTCGAAGCGGGCCGCGATCTCCAGCGCCCGCGCCTCCAGCAGCGCGCGCAGCTCGGGCGCGGTCAGCACCTCGGCGCGCCCGTCCACCGGCACGGCGAACTCCTCGTCCCCCGGCACCCGGCTCAGCAGCAGCGCCGCGCCGGCGGCGAAGTGCATGGCCCGCGACGGGCTGGTCGAGTGGTGCACCCGGTGCAGGTGGCCGCGCAGCAGGTCCACGCCCCGCCGCACGTTGTCCGAGGTCGCGCAGAACACCAGGTGGTCGTCGAGGTAGCCGCCCACCAGGTCGTCGCGCACCAGCCGGTGCGCCACCACGTGCGCCTGCCGGGCCCGCTCCAGGTCGCCCAGCGCGACGAACGCGGGCGTCAGCGTGGTCAGGATGCCCTGCGGCTGGGTGGCGCAGCCGGTCTCCCGGTCCAGCTGGTGCTCGGCGTGCGCGACCGCCTCGGCGAGGCGGCCCTGCCGGATCAGGTGCCCGGCCTGCTCCTCGACGACGCACGCCTCGCAGTCGCTCATCGGGCCGCGCTCGGCCGCCAGGTAGCGCGCGAAGTGCTCCCGGTACGCCGCGTCGTCGCCGGTGTGCGAGGCCAGCTCGGCGCGGGCGCCGTGCACGGGCTGCGCCGAGTACCCGAGCCGCTGGTAGCGGGACGCGAGCTGGTCGACGAACGAGCCGATCTGCGCCAGCGTGAACCTCGGGTCGGCGAGCAGGCCGGACACGATCCACTTGTGCGCCCAGTCGAAGCTGTGCAGCTCCCACTCGTCGAACGAGGTCGGGTCGCGCTGCTCCGCCGTGCCGCACCACGCGAACGGCGCCAGCATCAGGTCGTAGCGGCCGAGGTCGTAGGCGGAGCGGATCAGCGCGATCCGGCAGCTCACCCCCAGCGGCAGGTGGTCCGCGGCGTCGGCGGCGCGGGCCGCGCGCTCCAGCGCCTCGTGCCTCGGCATCCCCTCGGGCATGTGGTACGCCTCGACGAACTGCCGCTCGGCGGCGCCCTTGTCCTGGCTCATCGGTCTTCTCCCACGGCGCGGTCCAGCAGTTCCAGGAACGAGCGGTTCAGCGCCGCGGTGTCCTTCGGGCGCATCGGTCGGCGCGCCTGGAGCAGGGCGTGCACGTACAGCGATTCGACGGTCAGCTCCACCAGCGCCGGGTCGTTGAGCTGCGTCAGCCGCCGCACCAGCGGGTTGCGGCAGTTGAGCACCAGCCGCTGCGCGGCGTCCGAGGAGGGCTCGGCCAGGCTGCCCAGCAGCTCCGCCCACAGCGGGTCGGCGTCCTCGCCCGCCTGCTCGGCGTCGCGCCTGCGCTCCGCCTCGACGTTGGTGACCAGCAGCGCCGGCAGCGAACCCGGGTCGAAGTCGCGCGGCACGGCCTCGCAGTCGTGCCGCTCCAGGACCTCGCGGGCCTGGTCGAGGCGGGTCCGCAGGGCGCGGTCCAGCTCCGGGTCCGGGTCGTCGAGCGCGGCCAGCACCTCGCCCGGCGCCACCCGGCGGGCGGCGGTCGGCCCGTCCAGGGCGACCAACCGCTCCAGGATCTCCACGTCGTAGGCGTAGCCCGCGTCGACCAGGCCCATGCCCTGCGCGTGCGCGACCGGCGCGAGCTGCCGGAACTCGTCCACGTCCGGCACGTAGGCGACCGTGCCGTGCCGGCGGCGGAACTGGCGCAGCGACTGGGGCCCGTCGGTGGTCTCGAACGGCAGCCACCGCTCGACCAGCCGCAGCATGTCGTCGTCCACCCTGGCCAGGGACTTGATGCCCAGGTGGTGCGCGTCGAGCAGGGCCCGGGTGCGCTCGGGGCTGGTCGCGTCCAGCCGGACCAGCCAGTCCCGGACCTGGCGGCCCAGCTCCTCGCGCACCGCGAGCAGCGTCTCGTCCTGGTAGAGCGACTCGCGGCTGGCCGTGGGGCGCAGCGACGTCGAGTCGACCACGCAGCGCACGAAGTACGCCCACTCCGGCAGCAGGCCCTCGATGGCGTCGCCGACGAGCATCCGCTTGAGGTAGACGCGGTGGGACTGCCGCGCGCCGGGGTGCACGCCGCGCGGCAGCACGTAGGCGACGCCGCGCAGGCCGACCGCGGGCACCTCGACCGGGATCGCGTCGAACGGCGCCACGCCCAGCACGCGCTCGCCGTAGGCCGCGGCGTCGTCGAGCCAGGGCAGCTCGCCGAGCGTGACGACCTCGTGGTCGATCCGCACGGTCACCGGCAGCAGCTCGCCGTACTCGGTGACCAGGGCGCGCACCACGTCCTTCTCCAGCCAGTGCTCGGCGTCGCGGTGCGGCACGAGTTCGATGGTGGTGCCGACCTCGGCGCGCGCCGAGTCGTCGACCTCCACGTCGTAGCTGCCCGTCGCGTCCGCGGTCCAGCGCACCGCGGGCCCGCCGCGCGCCGACCGGCTGGTGAGGCTGACGCGCTCGGCGACCAGGAACGCGGACAGCAGCCCGACGCCGAACTGGCCCAGGAAGCCCTGGCGGGCGAAACCCAGGTCGTCGCGCTTCGACGTGCGGCCCAGCGTGGAGAGCAGGTCGTGCACTTCGCGCTCGGTCAGGCCGATGCCGGTGTCGGAGATGCGGAGGGTGCCGCCGGCGGACTCGATCGGCTCGATCACCACCTCGCCGGGCGCGTCCGGCTGGAGCGCGCGGCGGGCGGTGATGGCGTCCACCGCGTTCTGGAGCAGCTCGCGGGCGTAGACGCGCGGGCTGCTGTAGAGGTGGTGGCTGAGCAGGTCGATGATCCCGCGCAGGTCGACACCGAAGGTGTGGGCCATGGAGTGGAGTTCACCTCGGGTCAGGTACGTGGGACGAACGATTCTAGGGTCGGTCTGGCGGCTGGTGACCCGGTTTTGTGCTGATCGCTCGCCGGTGTCCTGCGCGCGGTGATCAGACTGCCACGGCGCACCGACAGTTCCGGCTCGGTCCGGTTGCGATCCGGGATCGCGGGCGACGCGGTCGCCGGGGGCGCGCGGGCGGGACCTCCTCGTCCCGCCGCGACCCGACCGGGCGGCGGTGACGGGCGGTGGCGCCCGATCACCTAGGATCGACCCGCTAACCACCTGTTGTCCGTGACGGGAGCTGTCCACCAACCATGTCCGGAGCCAACGACCCCTACGACCCGAAGCAGGTCGCGGCGCTCTCCCCGGAAGCGCTCGGCACGGCGGTCGAGCAGGCTCGGGAGGCGTTCGCCAAGGCGGCCGACCTCGACGAGCTCGCCGCCGTGAAGCCGAGCCACCTGGGCGACCGCTCGCCGGTGCTGCTGGCGCGCCGCGAGATCGGCGCGCTGCCGCCCGCGGCGAAGGCCGACGCGGGCAAGCGGGTCAACCAGGCCCAGCAAGAGGTCAAGCAGGCGTTCGACGAGCGCCGCGCCGAACTCCAGGTGGAGCGCGACGAGCGCGTCCTCCGCGAGGAGGCGGTGGACGTCACCCTGCCGTGGGACCGCGTCCCGCGCGGCGCGCGCCACCCCATGAGCACGCTGGCCGAGCGCATCTCGGACGTCTTCGTGGCCATGGGCTGGGAGGTCGCCGAGGGCCCCGAGGTCGAGGCCGAGTGGTTCAACTTCGACGCGTTGAACTTCGGCAAGGACCACCCCGCCCGGACCATGCAGGACACCTTCTACGTGGCCCCCGCCGACTCCGGCCTGGTCCTGCGCACGCACACCAGCCCGGTCCAGGCGCGCAGCATGCTGGACCCGGACCGCGGGCTGCCCGTCTACGTGGTCTGCCCGGGTCGGACGTTCCGGACCGACGAGCTGGACGCCACCCACACCCCGGTGTTCCACCAGGTCGAGGGCCTGGCCGTGGACCGGGGGCTGACCATGGCGCACCTCAAGGGCACGCTCGACGCGTTCGCCCGCGCCATGTTCGGCGAGGACTCCCGCACCCGGCTGCGCCCGAGCTTCTTCCCCTTCACCGAGCCGTCCGCCGAGGTGGACGTGTGGTTCCCGGAGAAGAAGGGCGGCGCGGGCTGGGTCGAGTGGGGCGGCTGCGGCATGGTCAACCCGAACGTGCTGCGCAACTGCGGCATCGACCCGGACACCTACTCCGGCTTCGCGTTCGGCATGGGCCTGGAACGCACCCTCCAGTTCCGCAACGGCCTGCCCGACATGCGCGACATGGTCGAGGGCGACGTCCGCTTCACCCAGCCCTTCGGAACGGAGGCATGACGGTGCGCATCCCGGTCACCTGGCTGGTCGAGAACCTGGAGTTCGCCGAGCCCCCGACGCCGGGGCAGCTCGCCGACGCCTTCGTGCGGATCGGCCTGGAGGTCGAGGACGTCCACGAGCTCAACGGCGTGACCGGCCCGCTGGTCGCGGGCCGCGTGGTCGACATCGAGGAGCTCGCCGAGTTCAAGAAGCCGATCCGCTACTGCCGGGTGGAGGTCGGCCCGGACCAGGTCAACGGCATCGTCTGCGGCGCGTCGAACTTCCGCGAGGGTGACACGGTCGTGGTGGCCCTGCCGGGCGCGGTGCTGCCCGGGGACTTCGCCATCGCCGCCCGCAAGACCTACGGCCGGACGAGCGAGGGCATGATCTGCTCGGCCCGCGAGCTGGGCCTGGGCGACGACCACCTCGGCATCATGGTGCTGCCCAGCGGCACCGCGCAGCCCGGTGACGACGCGGTCGAGCTGCTGGGCCTGGGCGACACCGTCATCGAGGTCGCCCCCACCCCGGACCGCGGCTACGCGTTCTCCGTGCGCGGCCTGGCCCGCGAGCTGGCGTGCGCGTTCGACGTGCCGTTCCGCGACCCCGGCCTGGCCGAGATCCCCGAGGCCGAGGGCGAGGAGATCGCCGTCTCGGTCGAGGACGCCGCCGCGTGCCCGCGCTTCACCGCGCGCCGGGTGACCGGCGTCGACCCGACCGCGCCCACCCCCTGGTGGATGCGCCGCAGGCTGATGCTCGCGGGCATCCGCTCGATCTCGCTGCCGGTCGACATCACCAACTACGTGATGCTGGAGCTGGGGCAGCCGCTGCACGCGTTCGACGGCTCCGCCGTGCGGGGCGGCCTGGTGGTGCGGCGCGCGCGGCCCGGCGAGAAGCTGACCACGCTGGACGAGCAGGTCCGCGAGCTGGACCCGGACGACATCGTGATCGCCGACGACAGCGGCGTGATCTCGCTGGCCGGCGTCATGGGCGGGGCGAGCACCGAGGTCCAGCCCGACAGCTCGGACATCCTGCTGGAGGCGGCGAACTGGGACCCGGCCTCCATCGCCCGCACGGTGCGCCGCCACAAGCTGCCCAGCGAGGCGGCCAAGCGGTTCGAGCGCACCGTGGACCCGGCGCTGGCGCCGGTGGCGCTGGAGCGCGCCGCCCGGCTGCTGGACATGTTCGGCGAGGGCGGCATCCGGCCCGGCCGCACGGACGTGGGCGGGGTCGCGCAGCCGGCGCCGGTGTCGATGCCGATCAACCTGCCCGACCGGGTCGCCGGGGTGGACTACGCGCGCGGCGTGACCGCGCGGCGGCTGGGCCAGATCGGCTGCCAGGTCGAGGTCGGCACCGGGGACGACGGCGCGACCATGGTCACCGCGGTGCCGCCGACCTGGCGCGCGGACCTCACCCAGCCCGCCGACCTGGTCGAGGAGGTGCTGCGGCTGGAGGGCTACGACACGATCCCGTCGGTGCTGCCGCCCGCGCCGGCCGGTCGCGGCCTGACCGAGCAGCAGCGCCGCCGCCGCACGGTCGCGCGCGCGCTGGCCGAGCAGGGCTTCGTCGAGGTCAAGCCGTTCCCGTTCCTCTCGCCCGCGATCTTCGACGCGCTGGGCCTGCCGGCGGGCGACGTGCGGCGGACGACGGTGAGCGTGCTCAACCCGCTGGAGGCGGAGAAGCACGCGCTGGCCACCACGCTGGTCCCGGGGCTGCTGGAGACCGTGCAGCGGAACCTGGCCCGCGGTCAGCGGGACCTCGCGGTCTACGCGGTGGCGCAGGTGACGCTGCCGCGCGCGCAGCCGGTGCCGGTGCCGGTGGTCGAGGTGGGCGCGCGGCCCTCGGAGGCGGAGCTGGCCTCGCTCCGGGCGGCGCTGCCGCACCAGCCGGTGCACGTGGCGGCCGTGCTGGCGGGCCACCGCGAGCAGCCGGGCTGGTGGGGCAAGGGCCGGCCGGCCGACTGGGCGGACGCGGTGCAGGCCGCGCGGCTGGTCGGCCAGGCGTACGGGGTGGAGCTGAGCGTCGTCGCCTCCGACCTGGCGCCGTGGCACCCGGGCCGGTGCGCCGAGCTGCGGGTCGGCGACTGGCCGGTGGGCCACGCCGGCGAACTTCACCCGAAGGTGGTGGAGGCGCTGGGCCTGCCGAAGCGGACCTCGGCCTTCGAGCTGGACCTGGACGCGCTGCCGCTGTCCGACCACCGGCCCGCGCCGGTCGTGTCGGCCTACCCGCCGGTGCTGCTGGACGTGGCCGTGGTGGTCGGCGCGGAGGTGCCCGCCGCGCGGGTGGAGCGGGTGCTGCGCACGGGCGGCGGCGAGCTGCTGGAGGACATCCGGCTGTTCGACGTCTACACCGGCGGTCAGGTGGGCGAGGGCAAGCGGTCGCTGGCGTACTCCTTGCGCTTCCGCGCCCCGGACCGCACGCTGACCGTGGACGAGGCGACGGCGGCGCGCGACGCGGCCGTGGCCGCGGCGGCCGAGCGCTTCGGCGCGGTGCTGAGAGGCTGACGCGAGGGCCCCGGAGCCGCACTGGTGCGGCTCCGGGCTGCTCCGTCGCGGCTCCGGGTCTGGTCCGGCCGGGTGAACTCCGGTGGGACCGGCAGGGGGAGAAAGTGCAGTTCAGACTACGTCAAGTGACGTGTCAAGAGGTCCAAAGACCCCTATTTCCGGGCCGGCTTGGTCCTTGCGCGGATGTTGAACGTTCTCCAAGATTGGTTCCGCGGCCCGCTGGGCCGAGGGGCGAAGCGATGAACCGCCGGGCGAGTCTGGTCGCCGGTCCGACGGGGAGCTAGCGGCGAACCCACCGCCTGGAGCAGCAATCCTAGTGAGGTTGCCTCATGCGCAGTTTGGGTCCGCGGATGGAGATCGCCGTCGCCTCGACGATCCTCGGGGTCGGGGCGGCCGTCGTCGCCGCCATGCACCTGACCTGGCCGGAACCCGACCTGCCCGCGATGGCGTACTCGGTGAGCAACGCCGAGGCCGGGGTGGCGGGCCTGGAGTCGTTCGGCATCGACGACGTCTCGGGCGCGGCGGTGGAGCTGACGCCGGGTGGCGAGGGCGCGCGGCTGGTGCGGCTGTCCAACCCCAACACCGTCGACATCGTGGTGCTGAGCCTGGAGGCCGAGCCGGGGCAGCCGCTGGACGAGGCGCAGAACCGGGTGCCGGGCTGCCCGTCCGGGGTGCTGACCGTGGTGCCGATGCCCGAGCCGGTGCTCATCCCGCCCGCCGGGTCGGTCGACGTGGAGATGGTCGTGCAGATCGCGCACGACGTGCCGGACGCGTGCACCGACCTGGTCTTCCCGCTGACCTACTCGGGTCGCGCCGCCCGGGGCTGACCGGGTGACGGCCCGGACGGCCGGCACCGGCTCCTCCCCGGCCCTGGTGAGCGCACGCAACCCGGCGGGTCGACCGCCCGCGCCGCCGCGCTCGCCCGTTCGTGTGCGAGGCTTCGGGGCATGAGCGCGTACGACTACGACCTGCTCGTCATCGGGTCCGGCCCGGGTGGGCAGAAGGCCGCCATCGCGGGCGCGAAGCTGGGCAAGAAGGTCGCGATCGTGGACCGGGACGACATGGTGGGCGGCGTGTGCCTGAACACCGGCACCATCCCGTCCAAGACCCTGCGTGAAGCCGTCATGTACCTGACCGGCATGAGCCAGCGCGAGCTGTACGGCGCCAGCTACCGGGTCAAGCAGGACATCACGATCTCCGACCTGCTGGCCCGCACCAGGCACGTGATCGGCCGCGAGGTCCAGGTCGTGCGCGCGCAGCTGCACCGCAACCAGGTCGACCTGCTCACCGGCACGGCCCGGTTCGTCGACCCGCACTCGGTCGCGATCGAGGGCGCGCACCGCGGTGAGCACCACGTGGTGACCGCGGACAAGGTCGTGGTCGCGGTCGGTACCCGGCCCGCGCGCCCGGACCAGGTGGACTTCGACGAGGTCCGGGTGCTCGACTCCGACGAGGTGCTGTCGCTGGAGGAGATCCCGTCGTCGTTGGTGGTGGTCGGCGCGGGGGTGATCGGCATCGAGTACGCGTCGATGTTCGCCGCGCTCGGCACCAGGGTGACCGTGGTCGAGCAGCGGGAGCGGATGCTCGACTTCTGCGACCCGGAGATCGTCGAGTCGCTGAAGTTCCACCTGCGCGACCAGGCGGTGACCTTCCGGTTCGGGGAGAAGGTCGTCACCGTCGACGTGTCCGAGACCGGCACGGTGACGACGCTGGCCAGCGGCAAGCGCATCCCGGCGGCCGCGGTGATGTACTCCGCGGGCCGGCAGGGCAACACCGAGGCGCTGGACCTGGCCAAGGCGGGCCTGGAGGCCGACCGGCGCGGCCGGCTCCAGGTCGACGAGCACTACCGCACGCCCGTCGAGCACATCTACGCGGTGGGCGACGTGATCGGCTTCCCGGCGCTGGCCGCCACGTCGATGGACCAGGGCCGGCTCGCGGCCTACCACGCGTTCGGCGAGGAGGCCCGCGAGCTGACCGGGCTCCAGCCGATCGGGATCTACACCATCCCGGAGATCTCCTACTGCGGCGCGACGGAGGCCGAGCTGACCTCGTCGGCGGTGCCGTACGAGGTGGGGCTGGCCCGGTACCGGGAGCTGGCGCGGGGTTCGATCGTGGGCGACGCCTACGGGATGCTCAAGCTGTTGGTGTCCACTGTGGACCGCAAGCTGCTCGGCGTGCACCTGTTCGGCACCGGGGCGACCGACCTGGTGCACATCGGGCAGGCGGTGATGGCGTGCGGCGGCACGGTGGACTACCTGGTGGACACCGTCTTCAACTACCCGACGCTGTCGGAGGCGTACAAGGTGGCCGCGCTGGACGCGACGAACAAGATCCGCGCGCTCCAGCGGTTCGGCGGGACCGGCGCCTAGGCGCGCGGGCCGGGCGCGCCGGGCGCGCCCGCGCGTTCACCGCGAGTAGCACGGGGCCGCCCGGATCTCACCTGGGCGACGCTGCCGCGTCACCCCCGCGGCCGGCTACCGTCCTCCCCAGGACCCCCGGGAGGCCGCCATGCCGACACCGCCCCTGCACATGCGACGAGCCGGGTTCGACCCCGTGCCGGAACTCTCGGCGCTGCGGGACGGGGGCGTCCGGCTGGTGGACCTGCCGCAGGGCGACCGGGTGTGGCTGGTCACCCGGCTCGCGGACGTGCGCGCGGTGCTCGGCGACCCGCGCCGGTTCGGCAACTCGGCCCACCACGTCGTGCCGGGCGCGCCCGCGCTGTCCGAGGAGGAGCTGGCCCTGGTGCGGCCGGGCAACCCGCTGGCGTTCGACCCGCCCGAGCACACCCGGCTGCGCCGGCTGGTGGCCGGCGAGTTCACCGGACGCCGGATGCGGGCGCTGGAGCCGTGGGTCCACGAGGTGGTGCGCGACCGGCTCGACGCGCTGGAGCGCGCCGGGTCGCCCGCCGACGTGGTGGCGGGCTTCGCGCTGCCGGTCCCGTCGCTGGTGATCTGCGAGCTGCTGGGGGTGCCCTACGCCGACCGGGACGCCTTCCAGGACCGCTACACCCGCTTCTTCGACATCTCCCTGCCGCCCGAGCGGCGACTGGCCATCGCGCTGGAGTCCCGCGCCTACCTGGCCGAGCTGGCCGACCGGGCGAGGTCCGCGCCGGGGGACGACCTGCTCGGCGCGCTGGTCCGCTCGGACCTGCGCGAGGAGGAGGTGGTCGGCCTGGTCGACCTGCTGCTGCTGGCGGGTCACGAGACCACGGCGAACATGCTCTCCCTCGGCATGGCGGTGCTGCTGGCGCACCCCGACCGGCGGGCGGCGCTGCTGGCCGCGCCGGAGACCGCGGTGGAGGAGCTGCTGCGCTGGCTGACCGTCGTGCACACCGGGGTGCCGCGGGTGGTCACCGCCGAGGTCGAGCTGGGCGGCCGGGTCCTGGAACCGGGCGACCTCGTGGTCTGCTCGCTGCCCGCGGCCAACCGCGACCCGGACCTGGTGGCCGACCCGGACGAACTGGACCTGGCGCGCGAGGCGGGCAGCCACGTGGCGTTCGGGCACGGCGTGCACCACTGCCTGGGCGCGCCCCTGGCGCGGATGGAGATGCGCGTCGCGTTCACGGCGCTGCTGACCAGGTTCCCGGGGCTGCGCGTGGTGTCGCCCGAGCTGCGCTTCCGGGACGAGCAGGTCGTCTACGGGCTGGAGGAACTGCTCGTGGCGTGGTGACGGGCCCGTGACGGACCCATGTCGGGGCGAATACATGTTTGAGTGACGATGCACTAGCGTGCATACTTATCCGCATGACGTTGCGGATCGCGGTAGCCGGGGCCAGTGGCTACGCCGGGGGCGAAGTCCTGCGGCTCCTGCTGGGCCACCCCGAGGTGGAGATCGGCGCGCTGACCGCCGGTGGGAACGCGGGTACCCGCCTGCTGGCCCACCAACCCCACCTCCTGCCCCTGGCCGACCGGGTGCTGACCGAGACCACGGCCGCCGAGCTGGCCGGCCACGACGTCGTCTTCCTGGCGCTCCCGCACGGCCACTCGGCCGAGCTCGCCGCGCGGCTCGGCGACGACGTGCTGGTCGTCGACTGCGGGGCCGACCACCGGCTCACCGACCCGGCCGCCTGGGAGCGCTGGTACGGCGGCGAGCACGCGGGCAGCTGGCCCTACGGCCTGCCCGAGCTGCCCGGCCGGCGCGACGAGCTCCGCGGCGCCCGGCGCGTCGCCGTCCCCGGCTGCTACCCGACCGTCTCCTCCCTGGCCCTCGCCCCCGCGATGGGCCTGGTCGAGCCCGAGGTCACCGTGGTCGCCGTCTCCGGCACCTCCGGCGCGGGCAAGTCGCTCAAGCCCGGCCTGCTCGGCTCGGAGGTGATGGGCTCGCTGAGCGCCTACGGCGTCGGCGGCGCCCACCGGCACACCCCGGAGATCACCCAGAACCTCTCCGCGGTCGCGGGCCGCGAGGTCAGGGTCTCCTTCACCCCAGTCCTGGCCCCGCTGCCCCGCGGCATCCTGGCCACCTGCTCGGCCACCCTCACCTCCGGCGAGGACGTCCGCGCCGCCTACGAGCGGGCCTACGCGGACGAGCCGTTCGTGCACCTGCTGCCCGAGGGCCACTGGCCCACCACGGGCGCGGTGCTCGGCTCCAACGCCGTCCAGCTCCAGGTCACCGTCGACCGCGACCTGAACCGGCTCGTGGTGGTCGCGGCGATCGACAACCTGGCGAAGGGCACCGCGGGCGCGGCGGTGCAGTGCATGAACCTGGCGCTCGGCCTGCCGGAGACCACCGGCCTGTCCACCGTGGGAGTAGCTCCGTGAACCGCAACAGAGGCGTCACCGGCCCGAAGGGCTTCCGAGCCGCCGGCGTCGCGGCCGGCATCAAGGACTCCGGCGCGCTCGACCTCGCGCTGGTCGTCAACACCGGACCCGGCCAGGCCGCGGCCGGCGTGTTCACCACCAACCAGGTCAAGGCCGCGCCCGTGCTGTGGTCGCGGCAGGTGCTCCGGGAGCGCCGGCTGCACGCCGTGGTGCTCAACTCCGGCGGCGCGAACGCGTGCACCGGTCCCGAGGGCTTCCAGGACACCCACGCCACCGCCGAGAAGGTCGCGGAGGTGCTCGGCGTCGGCGCGGTCGAGGTCGCCGTCTGCTCCACCGGCCTGATCGGCGAGCGCCTGCCCATGGACTCCCTCAGGGCGGGCGTGGAGAAGGCCGCCCAGGAGCTGGCCGACACCGACCGGGCCGGACTGGACGCCGCCACCGCCGTGATGACCACCGACACCCGCCCCAAGCAGTCGTGGCGGGAGCACCCGGACGGCTGGTCCGTCGGCGGCTTCGTCAAGGGCGCCGGGATGCTGTCGCCGAACATGGCCACCATGCTCAGCGTCATCACCACCGACGCGGTGCTGGACGGCGACGCGCTGGACGCGGCCCTGCGGCGGGTCACCGCCCGCACCTACGACCGGCTCGACGTGGACGGCGGCACGTCCACCAACGACACCGTCCTGCTGCTGGCCTCCGGCGCCTCGGGCGCCACCCCGGACCCCGAGGAGTTCGCGGGCGTCCTCGAAGCCGTCGCGCACGACCTGGTCAAGCAGCTCCAGGGCGACGCCGAGGGCATGACCAAGCAGGTCTCGATCACCGTCACCGGCGCGCTCACCGAGGCCGAGGCGGTCGAGGTCGCCAAGACCGTCGCCGAGGACAACCTGGTCAAGACCGCGCTGTTCGGCTCCGACCCCAACTGGGGTCGCGTCGCGATGGCCGTCGGCCGCTCGCGGGCAACCGTCGACCAGCACAAACTGGGGATCACCATGAACGGCGCCACCCTGTTCGCCGACGGCCACAAGGCCGCCGACCGGAGCGAGGCCGACCTGTCCGGCCGCGACGTCGAGATCCTCATCGAACTCAACCTCGGCGACGGCGCGGCGACCGTGCTCACCACCGACCTGTCCCACGGCTACGTCGAAGAGAACAGCGCGTACAGCTCATGACCGACCCCCGGGCCAAAGCGGAGGTCCTCATCGAGGCGCTGCCCTGGTTGCAGCGCTTCCGGGGCGCGGTCGTGGTCGTCAAGTACGGTGGCAACGCCATGGTCGACGACGGGCTGAAGCGCGCGTTCGCGCAGGACGTGGTGTTCCTCAAGCTCGCCGGCCTGCACCCGGTCGTCGTGCACGGCGGCGGGCCGCAGATCGCGGCCATGCTCGCGAGGCTGGGCATCGGGAGCGAGTTCCGCGGCGGCCTGCGCGTCACCACGCCCGAGGCCATGGACGTGGTCCGCATGGTCCTGGTCGGCCAGGTGCAGCGCGAGCTGGTCGGCCTGGTCAACGAGCACGGCCCGTACGCGGTGGGCCTGTCCGGCGAGGACGCCCGCCTGCTCACCGCGGCCCGCCGGCCGGCCGTCGTGGACGGCGAGCCGGTCGACATCGGCCTGGTCGGCGACATCGTCGGGGTCAACCCGGACGTGGTGCTCGACCTCGTCCGGGCGGGCCGCGTCCCGGTGATCTCCTCCGTCGCCCCGGACGCGGACGGCGTGGTGCACAACGTCAACGCCGACACCGCGGCGGGCGCGGTGGCGGTCGCGCTGAAGGCCGAGAAGCTGGTGGTCCTCACCGACGTGGAGGGCCTCTACGCGGACTGGCCGGACCGGGGCTCCCTGCTGCGCCGGGTCCACGCCCGGCGGCTGGAGGAGATGCTGCCGGACCTGGACAGCGGGATGGTGCCGAAGATGGAGGCGTGCCTGCGCGCGGTGCGCGGCGGCGTGCCCGAGGCGCACGTGATCGACGGGCGGCAGGCCCACTCGGTGTTGCTGGAGGTCTTCACCTCCGAAGGTGTCGGAACGACGGTCCTGGGGGACGAGGCATGAGCGAGCACCAGCAGCGGTGGCGGGCCGCGATGATGGACAACTACGGCACACCCGGGCTCGCGCTCGTCCGCGGCGAGGGCGCGCACGTCTGGGACGCCGACGGCAACCGCTACCTCGACCTGCTCACCGGCATCGCGGTCAACGCCCTCGGCCACGCCCACCCGGCCGTCGTCGCCGCGGTGACCGCGCAGATCGCCAGGATCGGCCACACCTCCAACCTCTACATCAACGAGCCCGCGCTGGCGCTCGCCGAGCGCCTGCTCGACCTGGCCGGCGTGGCCGGCGACGGCCGGGTGCTGTTCTGCAACTCCGGCGCCGAGGCCAACGAGGCCGCGTTCAAGCTCAGCCGCCGCACCGGCCGCACCAGGGTCGTCGCCACCGAGGGCGGGTTCCACGGCCGCACCATGGGCGCGCTGGCGCTGACCGGCCAACCCGCCAAGCGGGAGCCGTTCGAGCCGCTGGTGCCGGGCGTCGCGCACATCCCGTTCGGCGACGTGGCCGCCCTGGAGGCCGCGATCGACGACGAGACCGCCGCGTTCGTGGTCGAGCCCATCCAGGGCGAGAACGGCGTGGTCGTGCCCCCCGAGGGCTACCTGGAGGCGGCGCGGCGGATCACCGCCGAGCACGGCGCCCTGCTGGTGCTCGACGAGGTGCAGACCGGTGTCGGCAGGCTGGGCACCTGGTTCGCCTTCCACCAGGCCGGGATCGTGCCCGACGTGATCACCCTGGCCAAGGGCCTGGGCGGCGGCCTGCCGCTGGGCGCGTGCATCGCGGTCGGCCCGGCCAAGGACCTGTTCGCGCCCGGCCAGCACGGCACCACCTTCGGCGGCAACCCGGTGTGCTGCGCCGCCGCGCTCGCCGTGCTCGACACGATCGCCGCCGACGGCCTGCTGGAGCACGCCGCCGCGGTCGGCAAGGAGATCGCGACGGGCGTCGAGCACCTGAACCACCCGCTCATCTCCGGTGTGCGGGGCGCCGGCCTGCTGCTCGGGATCACGCTGCGCGAGGCGGTCTCGGCGAAGGCCGCGGCGGCCGCGCAGCGGGCCGGCTTCTTGATCAACCCCATCCAGCCGGACGTCCTCCGGCTGGCCCCGCCCCTGGTGCTCGACGAGGCCGACGCGCACCGCGTGGTCGACGGGCTCCCGACCTGGCTGGAGTCCTGACGTGGTCCGGCACTTCCTGCGCGACGACGACCTCACCCCCGCCGAGCAGGCCGAGGTCCTGGACCTGGCCGACACGTTCAAGGCCGACCGGCTGGGCGCCAAGCCGCTGGCCGGGCCCAAGTCGGTGGCGGTGATCTTCGAGAAGAACTCCACCCGCACCAGGCTGTCGTTCGAGGTGGGCATCACCCAGCTCGGCGGCCACCCGGTGATCATCGACGGCCGGTCCATGCAGCTGGGCCGGGAGGAGACCATAGAGGACACCTCCCGCATCCTGTCCGGCTACGTGGACGCGGTGGTGTGGCGGACCTTCGCCCAGAAGCGCATGGAGGCGATGGCCTCGGTGTCCCGCGTGCCGGTGATCAACGCGCTGACCGACGAGTTCCACCCGTGCCAGGTGCTGGCCGACCTCCAGACGATCCGGCTGCGGCACGGCGGCCTCGCCGGCCTCACCGTCACCTACCTGGGCGACGGCGCGAACAACATGGCGAACTCGATCCTGCTCGGCGGGACCACCGCGGGCATGAACGTCCGCATCGCCGCCCCCGAGCACTTCGTCCCGCAGCCGTGGGCGCTGGAGGCCGCCGCGAAGCGCGCCGCGGAGACCGGCGGCAGCGTGTCGGTGGTGGTCGACCCGCGCGCGGCCGTGGACGGCGCGGACGTGCTGGTCACCGACACCTGGACGTCGATGGGCCAGGAGAACGACGGCCGCGACCGCGTCGGCCCGTTCCGGCCCTACCAGGTCAACCGGGAGCTGGTGGCGTCCACCGGCGTGCGCACGACCGTGCTGCACTGCCTGCCCGCGCACCGCGGCTGGGAGATCACCGACGAGGTGCTCGACGGCCCGGACAGCGCGGTCTGGGACGAGGCCGAGAACCGCCTGCACGCCCAGAAGGCCCTGCTGGTGTGGTTGCTGGAGCGCTCGCGGTGACCCGGACCGCGCGGCAGGCCCGCATCGTCGAGCTGATCTCCCAGCGCGCCGTCCGCAGCCAGTCCGAACTGGCGAAGACGCTGGCCGTGGAGGGCATCGAGGTCACCCAGGCCACGCTGTCGCGCGACCTGGACGAGCTCGGCGCGGTGAAGCTGCGCGGTCCCGACGGCGGCGCGCCCGTCTACGTCATCCCCGAGGACGGCAGCCCGGTGCGCGGCGTGCAGGGCGGCACCACCCGCCTGGTGCGGGTGCTCGGCGAGCTGCTGGTGTCGGTGGACCACTCCGGCAACCTCGCCGTCCTGCGCACGCCACCCGGCGCGGCCCAGTTCCTGGCCAGCGCGCTGGACCGGGCGGCGCTGCACGACATCGTCGGCACCATCGCCGGCGACGACACCATCCTCGCCGTGGCGAGGGAACCGCTCACCGGGGCGGACCTGGCGGCCCGCGTGACCGCGCTGGCCGCGGGGGAGCAGCCGGACGACGACCAGGGCTGAGCGGACCGGTCCGGGGCGGACCAGACGGGGGGAGCGGCCCAGCCCAGACCGGGGCGGACCGGGGCGGACCGGGGCGGGGCGGCCCAGACCCGGGACAGCCCGGTCCGGCGCGCCACCACCGCCCGCGCCCGGTCGGGTGCCGCCGGCGCCGCGTCCCGGCCGGTCGTGGTACGACTGGCCCCCACCACCCGACGAGGGCGGTACCCGGGCCGACCGAGGGCCCCCACATAGGGCCTACCGAGCAAGATCGCAGCGAAGAGGATTTGACCAAGTGAGTTCTTTGTGGGGCGGGCGGTTCGCCGGTGGACCGGCGGAGGCGATGGCGCGGCTGTCGCTGTCCACGCACTTCGACTGGCGACTCGCCCCCTACGACATCAGGGGCTCCCGCGCGCACGCCCGCGTCCTGCACGACGCCGGCCTGCTGA
Source organism: Saccharothrix lopnurensis (assembly GCF_042658445.1). NCBI lineage: Bacteria > Bacillati > Actinomycetota > Actinomycetes > Pseudonocardiales > Pseudonocardiaceae > Saccharothrix > Saccharothrix lopnurensis. The sequence goes on from NZ_JBHSQO010000005.1 coordinate 258,872, forward strand.
CCGCGGACGAGCTGACGCGGATGCTGGCCGCGCTCGACGCCCTGGAGACCGACGTCGCCTCCGGCGCGTTCACCCCCGAACTGGCCGACGAGGACGTGCACACCGCGCTCGAACGCGGCCTGATCGACCGGGCCGGGCCCGAGCTGGGCGGCAAGCTGCGCGCCGGCCGCTCCCGCAACGACCAGGTGGCGACGCTGTTCCGGATGTGGCTGCGCGACGCCGCCCACCGCGTCGCCGACGGCGTGCTGGACGTGGTGGACGCGCTGGCCGGCCAGGCCGCCGACCACCCGACCGCGGTCATGCCCGGCCGCACGCACCTCCAGTCCGCGCAGCCCGTGCTGCTCGCGCACCACCTGCTGGCCCACGGCCAGGCCCTGCTGCGCGACGTCGACCGGCTCCGCGACTGGGACAAGCGGGCCGCCGTGTCGCCCTACGGCTCCGGCGCGCTGGCCGGCTCGTCGCTGGGCCTGGACCCGGGCAAGGTCGCCGCGGAGCTGGGCTTCGACGGCCCGGTGGAGAACTCGATCGACGGCACCGCGTCCCGCGACTTCGCCGCCGAGATGGCGTTCGTGCTGGCCATGATCGGCGTGGACCTGTCCCGGATCGCCGAGGAGGTGATCATCTGGACCACCGCGGAGTTCCGCTTCGCGGTGCTCGACGACGCCTGGGCCACCGGCAGCTCGATCATGCCGCAGAAGAAGAACCCCGACGTGGCCGAGCTGACCCGCGGCAAGTCCGGCCGGCTGATCGGCAACCTCACCGGCCTGCTGGCGACGCTGAAGGCCCAGCCGCTGGCCTACAACCGGGACCTCCAGGAGGACAAGGAGCCCCTGTTCGACTCGGTCGAGCAGCTGGAGCTGCTGCTCCCGGCCCTGACCGGCATGATCGCCACGATGCGGTTCGACACCGACCGCCTGGCCGAGCTGGCGCCCGCCGGGTTCACCCTGGCCACCGACATCGCCGAGTGGCTGGTGCGGCAGGGCGTGCCGTTCCGGGTCGCCCACGAGGCCGCGGGCGAGTGCGTCCGCGCCGCCGAGACCCGGGGCGTCGGCCTGGACGAGCTCACCGACGAGGAGTTCGCCGCGATCTCGCCCGCGCTCACGCCCGAGGTGCGCGACGTGCTGACCGTGGAGGGCTCCATCGCCTCCCGCGACGCCCACGGCGGCACCGCCCCCGACCGCGTCGCCGAGCAGCTCAAGCGGCTGCGGGACCGGGTGTCCGTTGCCCGGCGCGCCTAGGCGGCTCACCGAGGCGGAGCTGGCCGTCGACCCGGTCGACGCCGCCCGGCTCCTGCTCGGCTGCGTCGTCGAGGCCACCGGGCCCGACGGCGTGGTGGGCGTGCGGATCGTGGAGGTGGAGGCGTACCGGGGCGGCGACGACCCGGCCTCCCACTGCTACCGCGGCCGGACCCTTCGCAACGACGTCATGTTCGGGCCCGCGGGGCGGCTCTACGTGTACTTCGTCTACGGGATGCACTTCTGCGCCAACGTCGTGTCGCTCACCGACGGGGTGCCCGGCGCGGTGCTGCTGCGCGCGGGCGAGGTGGTCACCGGCGTCGGGCTCGCACGGGCCCGCCGCCCGGCCGCGCGCAGCGACGCGGAGCTGGCCAAGGGCCCGGCCCGGCTGACCGGCGTGCTCGGCCTGACCCGCGAGGACAACGGGCTCGACCTGACCGCGGCCGACTCGTCCGTGCGGCTGCTGGCGGGCGACCCCGTGGACCCCGACGAGATCCGCACCGGGCCGCGCGTGGGCGTGGCCGTCGCGGTGGACGTGCCGTGGCGCTTCTGGGTGGACTCGCCCGCGGTCAGCTCCTACCGCCGCGGCACCCGCAGCACCCGCTGACCGGGTCCTCTGACCGGGTCCTCCCGCCCCGGCGCCGGTCCGGTCCGGCTCCGGTCCGGGGCGGGAGGACGACCGTCAGAGCTCGCCGAACACGTAGGTGCCGGGCGCGTCCTCGTCGTCCCCGGCCCAGAACTCCACCCAGTGGCTGACGAACTCGGACTTCGAGATCCACCCGTCGCCGTCCAGGTCGAGGCGGGCGAACCCGACGTCGGTCGGCGCGTCGTTCCCCGTCCACGCGTGGATCAGGCGGGCGTACTCCGCCGCCGACACCCGCCCGTCGCCGTCCTGGTCCACCGCCTCGAACATCGACTCGGCGGTGGCCACCACGAAGTCCAGCATGGTGCCCAGGTTGTCGACCGCGGCGAGCACCTCCTCCAGCGTGAGCCTCTGGTCGCGGTTCTCGTCGGACGCCGCGTGCAGCGCGTCCCACCAGCTCATCATGATCTCGCGCAACCGGTCCGCCCCGTCCCCGTCCCGGACGGCCGCCCACCGGTCGGTCAGCGCCTCGAAGTCCGCGCGCTCCAGGAAACCGTCGCCGTTCACGTCCATCGCGGTGAACACGATGGAGGTCTTCTTCCGCTGCAAGTCGCTGGCCACGCAAGCCAACTTGGTCGGGGAAGCCGGGAAGGACAATTGACCAGCCGGGGCAAACCTGTGTGCGTGCGAGTGAACGCCGCCGTGACGGTCGGTAGTGCCAGGCCGGGGGAGCGGGGGAGCGGGCCGTGCCGGGGGGCGTTGATCGACCGCCGGACCGCCCGCCGTACTGCTCGGCCCACCGCCTGCCGCCCGACCACCCTGGTCGTCCCACCCGGCCGCCCCACCCACCGTCCGCAGGCCCTCGTTCGCCGGCCTGAGCAGGTGCGGGACAATGGCCCCCGTGAGCGAGCACATCCTCGACGAGCTGTCCTGGCGCGGCCTGATCGCGCAGTCCACCGACCTCGACGCACTCCGGGAGGACCTGGCCTCCGGCCCGCTCACCCTCTATGCGGGCTTCGACCCGTCCGCGCCCAGCCTCCACGCCGGCAACCTCGTCCCGCTGCTCATGCTGCGCCGCTTCCAGCGCGCCGGGCACCGGCCGATCGTCCTCGCGGGCGGCGCCACCGGCATGATCGGCGACCCGCGCGACGTCGGCGAGCGCACCCTCAACTCCGAGGACACGGTCAAGGACTGGGTCGGCCGCATCCGGGGCCAGCTGGAGCGGTTCGTCGAGTTCGACGACGGCCCGACCGGCGCGGTCGTCGTCAACAACCTCGACTGGACCGGCGACATGCCGGTGCTGGAGTTCCTCCGGGACGTCGGCAAGCACTTCTCGGTCAACGTCATGCTCGCGCGCGAGACGGTCAAGCGCCGGCTCGACGGCGACGGCATGTCCTACACCGAGTTCAGCTACCTGCTCCTCCAGTCCCACGACTACCTGCGGCTCCACCGCGAGTACGGCACCCGGCTCCAGGTGGGCGGCTCCGACCAGTGGGGCAACCTGGTCGGCGGCGTCGACCTGATCCGCAAGGTCGAGGGCCGCTCGGTGCACGCCCTGACCGCGCCCCTGGTCACCGACGCCGAGGGCCGCAAGTTCGGCAAGTCCACCGGCGGCGGCAACGTGTGGCTCGACCCCGCGATGACCTCGCCGTACGCCTGGTACCAGTACTTCGTCAACGTGGGCGACGCCGACGTGGTCCGGTACCTGCGGATGTTCACCTTCCTGACCCGGGAGGAGATCGCCGAGCTGGAACGGCAGACCACCGAGGCCCCGCACCTGCGGGCCGCGCAGAAGAAGCTGGCCGAGGAGTTCACCAACCTGGTGCACGGCGAGCACGAGACGCGCCAGGTGATCGCGGCGAGCCAGGCCCTGTTCGGCCGGGGCGAGCTGCGCGAGCTGGACGCCTCGACGCTGGCCGCCGCGATGGCCGAGGTGCCCACCGGCGAGGTGCGCCCGGCCGAGGAGCCGACCGTCGTCGACCTGCTGGTCACCTCCGGGCTCGTGGACAGCAAGGGCGCGGCGCGGCGCACCGTCAAGGAGGGCGGCGCGTACGTGAACAACGTGAAGGTCACCGACGAGGAGTGGCGTCCCACCCCGGAGGACCTGCTGCACGGCGAGTGGCTGGTGGTCCGGCGGGGCAAGCGCAACACCGCCGGGGTGCGGGTGCGCTCCTGACGCGCTGACCTGCGCAAGAGGCTCGTCGACGGCCGCCGGTCCCCCGAGGACCGGCGGCCGTCGTCATCTTCTGGTGTGATCGCGGTCACATTGTTGCGCGGGAAGGGGGTCCGATAGCGTGGGGTGCAGTGCTGCACGGGCTGCTGACCTGCGGTTTCGGTCCGTGGAGCGGTGCTGCGCCCCCGATTTGACCCTGCCTTCCCCTGCGTGTAACTTTCTCCATGTCAGCGCGGAACGGGCCGGGAAGCCGGAACGGAGTGCGGCAGGTCACGAACCAAGCTCCCGCCGAGTGTGGTAGAGTGGGTGACCTCGAAGCGGAAGACCCAGTTGCGGCCCTGAAGGGTCTTGCGACCAGGGCGTCTGGTTTCACACAAGCTTTGAATGAATCACAAGCCTCCGAGCGAGCCGCGTGAAGCGGTGCGCGACGATGTGCGCGTGTTCTTTGAGAACTCAACAGCGTGCCGAATAGCCAGTAAATTTATGATCCTCGTCAAGAGGATTCCTTTGA